>NZ_JBSGJR010000288.1:0-8366 GCF_053605645.1 Micromonospora sp. NPDC003776 | reverse complement strand
GAACCGACGCACCGGTGCGAACGCCGGGGTGCCGGCGAGCACCCCGGCCAGCAGCGCGTCCGCGCCCCTACCCAGGGCGCTGAGCGCGTGGACGCCGGTGATCCTCGGGTTCTCCCGCTCAGCCATCTGCGGCAGCGGTCAGCGCGGTGTGGAACACCGCGAGCGCGTCATCGACGGTGCGGATGCCGGCGAGCTGGTCGTCGGAGAGGTCCAGCCGGCGGTCGTAACGTTGCTCGACGAGGTGCACCAGCCAGGCCAGCTCCATCGAGCCGATCCGGTCGGGCACCTGGTCGACGGGTTTCGCGGTCAGTTCGGCGAGCATGCTCACCAGGTCAGCTCGCCCCAGGTCGGGCCGACCGGCCATCAGGGGTTGTCGCTCGTCGCGGCGACCCGCTCGGCGACCATGGTGGTGAACTCGCCGACCGTCATCAGGGCCAGCTTCTCCGACTCGTCGTCGGCGAACTTCAGGCCGTACCGGTCCTCCACCCGGACGGCGAGGTCGGCCAGGGCCAGCGACTCCAGGTCGATGCCGGAGGGGCCCAGGGTGGTGTCGTCGTCGAGGTCATCGACGTCGTAGTTCATGTCGGCGAGCTGCTCGACGACGAAGGTGCGGACCTCGTCTCGCATGGCCTTAACCTCTTTCCGTGAACCAGTTACCGGTGCCCGGTCGGGACACCGTGTACGTGTGGACCGGCCGTACCGCCGGCGACCAGCGGGAGCTGGCGCGGCGGCTGCTGCGGCGCGCGGGTGCCGCGCTGCTCGACCGGGCCGAGGCGGAGATCGGGGTGCGACGGACGCCCGGCGGGCGCCCGGAGGTGTACGCCCCGGACGGGCGGACGCTGGCGGTGAGCGTCAGCCACGTCGACGGGCTGGTGGTGGTGGCCGCCCGGTCGGGCGGACCGGTCGGGGTGGACGTCGAGCGGCACCGGCGGCTGCCCGCCCTGGCGCTGGCCGACCGCTGGTACGACCCGGCCGAGGCGGCCTGGCTGCGGGCCCGCGACCCGGCCGGCCGGGAACTGGACTTCCTGCGCCTGTGGACGGCGAAGGAGGCGGTCGGCAAGGCGCTCGGCGCCGGGCTGCGCGACGGCGGGCTGCGCCGCCGGATGCCGGAGCCGGGCGCTCCCGGCGAGCTGCTCCGCCCACTGCCCGACGGAAGCGGCCTGCGGGTGGCCCACCCGGCGTTCGGCGACGGCCTGGTGCTCGCGGTGGCGGTCGCCGGGGCGTCCGGGCAGGTCGAGGTCGCCCTCGTAGAGCGGGCCGGTCATGACGCCGCGTCCCGCAGCGCGGTCGCCGAGCGGACCAGCTTGCCGGTGGTGGTCCGTGGCAACTGATCGAGCAGGTGCAGCGCGCGCGGCCGCTTGTAGCCGGCCAGGCGTTCGGCGAGCAGCTTGTCCAGGGTCTCCTCGGAGAGCGGCCCGTCGGGCTGGACGTAGGCGGTGATGCCGTCGTCCCAGACCACCACCGCGGCGCCCACCCCGGGCAGCTCGGCGACGGTGGACTCCACCTCGGTCAGATCGACCTTCATGCCGCCGACCGACACCTGCGAGTCCAGCCGGCCCTTGACGGTGACCAGTCCGGTCTCCGGGTCGACCGTGCCGGCGTCGCGGGTGTGCAGCCAGCCGTCGGCCCAGCGGGTCGGGTCCGCGAGCCCCACGTACGGCGAGGCCGGGCAGCTCACCCAGAGCTCGCCGTCCTGTTCCCGGACCTGGATGCCCGGTGCGGGGGCGATGGCGGGCCGGTTCCGGCCGTACAGGTCGGTGCCGATGACGCCGACCTCGGTCATCCCGTACATGTTGCCCAGCGGGACGCCGTAGCGGTCGGTGAAGGCGCGGGCGACGGCGGCCGGCACCAGTTCGCCGCCGGTGGTCATCCGCTTGAACTGCGGCAGCGGCCCGGACGGGCGGGTGGAGGCGAGCAGTCCGATGTGGAAGGGCACGCCGAGGACGGTCGCCGGGATCTGCTGGGCGGCGACGGCGGCGAGGATCGCGTCGCCGCTGAGCCGCTCCGGCGGGCACAGTTCCACCCCGGCGTGCAGCCCGTAGAGGAGCCCGCCGACCAGGCCGAGCACGTGCACCATCGACGGCAGCAGGATGATCCGCTCGCCGGGGAGCGCGACGCCGTCGATCCGGGTGTACCGGTGCACCTCGCCGACCAGGTCCTCGACGGTGCGGCCGATCACCTTGGACGGCCCGGTGGAGCCGGAGCTGAGCTGGATGACCGCGTGCGGGCTGACCGCCGGCCGGTCGGACCAGGCGCTGATCCCCTCGGTGACGTCGACGAAGACGCGCAGTGCTCCCCCGCCGGTCCGCACCGGCGCGACCACCACCTGCGGGTTGAGCCGGTCCAGGGCGCGAGCGACCTCGTGGTCGGTGAGCCGGTGGTCCAACAGCACGGCCTGGGCGCCGCTGCGCCAGGTGGCGAGGAGGTTCACCACGTACGCCAGGGACGGTGGCAGGCGGAGCGCGGCGGCACCGCCCGGGCGCAGTCCGGCGGCGGCGAGCCGGGTCTGCGCCGCGGCGACCAACCGGTGCAAGGTGCCCTTGTCCACCGGTTCGGGAAGACGCAGACAAATGTCGGTGGGACGGCCGGTGAACAGGATGTCGTCCACCCAACTCGCCGCTGCCGGCGCAGGATCTTCCGCCATAGGATGTGCCGTCACGACCGCCCACCGCCCAGCATGAAAGTGGGCGATATCCGCCCAACAGGTGCGTTCTTCGGGGTGCTGACGGAACCCTACGACGGCCTGTCGCGCATAGCTACATGCAAATGGCTAGATCAAGAAAAGCGGCTGGGTGGATTGCTCAGGATCGATCGGACAGGCAGTATCGGGCCCGTACGCCGGAGTGATGTCTCGCCGGTAGCCGAGTCCTGCCGTCCTGTCCGGACCGTGCCGACCCGCCCGGTTTGATCCGCCCGGCCGGCCGGCGGAATGGCGGTGTCCCGGCGACCCGGACACCGCCACCTCCTCGACCTGGCGCTGCTAGTCGGCCGGCGGCGGCGCCGCGCCGCGCAGCACCAGGGCGCTGTTGAAGCCGTCGAAGCCGCGGGCGCCGATCAGGGCGATGCGGCTGCGCGGGCGGGTGTGCCGGCGCAGGTAGGTCAGCTCGCAGCCCTCGGCGGGCCGCTCCGGGCCGGCGGAGGCGGGCAGCAGGTCGTGCCGGAAGGCGAGCAGCGCGGTGGCCGCGTCCAGCGCCGACCCGCCCTGGTGGGCCCGGCCGGTCAACGGCTTCTGGGTGGTCACCGGCGGGGTGCGATTGCCGAAGACGGTCCGCAGGGCGGCCGCCTCGGCCCGGTCGTACGCGGGCACGGCCAGCGCGTCGGGCCAGACCACGTCCACGTCGTGCGGGCGGACGCCGGCGCGGTCCAGGGCCAGCCGCAGCGCCCGGGCGTAGTGGGTCGGATCCGGCCCCGCGGCCCGGTCGGTGGGGGCGGCGTCGTGGCTGGCTGCCCAGCCGGTGATCTCGCCGTAGACCCGCGCGCCCCGGGCGAGCGCGTGCCCGAGTTCCTCCACCACGAACACCGCGCCCCCCTCGGCGGGCACGTAGCCGCGGGCGTCGGCGTCGAACGGCCGGTACGCCCGCTCCGGGTCCGTCACGTCGCTGAGCAGCCCGGAGCGGAGCTGGCACGCCAGGGCGTACGGGCTGAGCGGGCACTCGGTCGCGCCGGCGATCACCACCGGGGTGCCCCGGCGGACGGTCCGCACCGCGTGGGCGAGGCTGTCCAGCCCACCGGCCGACTCGGACACGGTCACCCCGGACGGACCCTTGAACTGGTGGCGGATGGAGAGCTGCCCGACGCTGGCCGCGTAGAACCAGGCGATCGACTGGTACGCCCCGACGGTCCGGGTCGGGCCGCCCCAGAGCCGTTGCAGCTCCCGCTGCCCGAACAGGTTCCCGCCGGAGGAGCTGGCCAGGGTCACCGCCCACCGGTACGGGTCGGGCGACACCTCGGGCAGCCCGGCATCGGCCAGGGCCAGCCGGGTGGCGGCGAAACCGAGGTGGGTCCAGCGGTCGGTCTGCACCCGCTGCCGGGTGTCGGCGTACCCGGCGGGGTCGAAGTCGGGCACCTCCCCGGCGACCCGGGTCGGGTAGCCGGCCGGGTCGAACAGGCTGATCGGGCCGGTGTGCCGGGTACCGGCGAGCACGGCGGCCCAGTGCGCCTCGGCGCCGACGCCGCTGGGCGCCACCACCCCGATTCCGGTCACCACCGCCCGCACGGTCACGACGTCACCGCCGGCCTCATCGCGGCACCGCCAGGCGGCGGAAGACCATGGCTGACTGGAAGCCGCCGAACCCGCTGCCCACCGAGAGCGCCACGTCGACCGGCACCTCCCGGGCCTCGTTGGGCACGTAGTCCAGGTCGCACTCGGGGTCCCGAGTGGTCCAGTTGGCGGTGGGCGGCACCACGCCGTACTCGATGGCCAGCGCGCACGCGGCCATCTCGATCGAGCCGATCGCGCCGAGCGAGTGCCCGACCATCGACTTGATCGAGCTGATCGGCACCCGGTACGCGGCCGCGCCGAGGGCCCGCTTGAACGCGGCGGTCTCGTGCCGGTCGTTCTGCCGGGTGCCGGAGCCGTGCGCGCTGATGTAGGAGACGGTCGACGGGGCGAGCCGGGCCTGGCGCAGCGCGTCGGTGATGGCCACCGCCATCTCCGCCCCGTCCGGGCGCAGCCCGGTCATGTGGAAGCCGTTGCTGCGGCTGGCGTAGCCGGCCACCTCGCAGTAGACGTGCGCGCCGCGGCGGCGGGCGTGCTCGGCCTCCTCCAGCACCAGCACCGCGGCTCCCTCGGCGAGGACGAAGCCGTGCCGGTCGGCGTCGAACGGCCGGGAGGCGTGCTCCGGGTCGTCGTTGTCCGGGCTGGTGGCCTGGATGGCGTCGAAGGAGGCGACGGTGACCGGGGAGATGGGCGAGTCCGCGGCGCCGGCCAGCACGATGTCCGCCTCGCCGTCGGCGACCAGTTGGTGGGCGTACCCGATCGCGTCGATGCCGGAGGTGCAGCCGGTGGAGACCACCTGGGCCGGGCCGTGCAGGCCGTGCCGACAGGCCACGTCGGCGGCCAGGCTGCTCGGGACCAGCGCCTGGTAGAGGTACGGCCCGCCGAGGGCGTGGTCGACCAGCCAGTGCCGGCCGGAGTCGCTGACCCGCACGTACTCCCGTTCCAGGGCCATGGTGCCGCCGACGGCGGTGCCGAGAACCACGCCGACACGCTCGCGGTCGGCGTCGGTGAGGGTCAGGCCGCTGTCGGCGAGCGCCTCCGTGGCGCAGGCCAGCGCGAACTGCACGTACCGGTCGGCGCGCTGCCGTTCCCCGAGGGTGATCCCGGCGGCGTCCGGGTCGAAGTCGCACTCGGCGGCGATCTGCGAGCGGAACGGCGACGGGTCGAAGAAGCTGATCCGCCGGGTGGCGGTTCGTCCCTCGGTGATCGCCTTCCAGAACCGGTCCCGGGTGGCGCCGCCGGGAGCGACGACGCCGACGCCGGTGACCACCGTCCGCCGGCCGGTCACGACGGTTCCCGGGGTGGTGGGGCGACCTCGGTGTCGACGTGGCCGAGCTCGGGGCGGGGGGCGAGGGGGCCGAGGTGGAAGACCACCTCGGCGGGCTCGTCGCCGGTGTTGCGCAGCCGGTGCCGGACGTCCCGGGGGACGAAGAGCGCCTCCCCGGCGGCGAGGGGCACCGGGGAGTCGTCCAGGTCGACCGTGATGGCGCCGCTGGCGACGTAGAGGAACTCCTCGCTGTAGGGGTGGTAGTGCTCGGCGATCCGCTCCCCGGGGGCGAGGGCGGCCACGCCCATGAAGCCGGAGGTGCTGCCGACCGTCTTCGGGCCGAGCAGCACCCGCAGTTCGCCGCCGCGCCGCCGGTCGGCGGGGACGGTCCGGGCGGCGACCGGGGCGCTGGTGGTGGTGTCAGGCATGGTGGCCTCCCTGGCCGGCCTCGGCGGCCCGCCGCTCGATCCGCTCCTTGATCACGGCGAGCTGGACGGCGCTGTTGGTGTTGATCCGGTCGGCCATGGCCGCGTTGTCCAGCGGGGCGTCCGGCTTCATGGCGAAGTCCTGCACCCAGGTCATCCGGGTGCCGCCGGGGATTTCGTCGTAGCGCCAGTGGATGCGCATGTACGCGAACGGGCCGGTCTCCACCCGGTGGGCGTGGACCTGCCGGGCGGCCCGGTCGGCGGTACGTTCGCTGACCCAGCTCCAGGCCACCCCGTTCACGTCCGGGTGCATGGTGAGGCGGAACCGCACCGTGTCGCCGTCGCGGTGCAGGATGTCGGCCGCGGCGTACTCGGTGAACAGGTCGGGCCAGGCGGCGACGTCGTTGGTGACGTCCCAGACCAGGGGCAGCGGGGCGGCGATGTCGACGGCGTTCTCGGTGTGCCCGGGCGGGTCGGCCTTGCGAGCCACCAGGTCGGCGACCCCGGCGATGCTGAGCTGGCCGGCCTGCTCGGGGATCTTCACCCGCCACCGGTCGGCGACGACCGCGGACAACTCCAGCAGGGCCAGCGAGTCCATGCCGAGTTCCTCGAGGCTGGCGGCCGGGGTACGGGCGGCCGCCTCGGCGTCCAGGCCGCAGTGGGTGACCAGGATGTCGGTGATCTCACTGGCGAGCTGGCGGTCGGGGGCGACGGTCATCGGGTCCTCCTGACGGGCGTGCCGGCGGCGGGCGCGGCGGTGACGGGCGTCCGGCCGGCCGGAGCGGACTCGGCGCGGGCGGCGGGTACGGGTTCGGTGGCGGACGCGGCGGGTGCGGTGGCGGGCGGCCGGGGGGCGTCGGCCGGGGTGAGCAGGCGGTCGACCAGTCCGGTGGTGTGCCGGGCGGCGCGGAAGACCGGGTCGCGCAGCACCCGCCGGGCGAACGGGATGGTGGTGCGGACCCCGGGTCCGGCCACCTCGAACTCGCCGAGCGCGCGGTCCAGGCGGTCCAGCGCGCCGGCCCGGTCCGGCGCCCAGACGGCCACCTTGGCCAGCAGCGAGTCGTAGTGCGGGCTGACCAGGTAGCCGGGGTGGCCGTGGGTGTCGACCCGGGTGAAGGGGCCGCCGGGCGGCCGGAACCGGTCGAGCCGGCCGGGCGCCGGGGCGAAGCTCCGGTCCGGGTCCTCCGCGTTGACCCGGCACTCGATCGCCACCCCCCGCAGGTGGATCTGGTCCTGCCGCCAGCGCAGCGGCGTGCCCGCGGCGATGTGCAGCTGCTCGTGCACCAGGTCCACGCCGGTGATCAGCTCGGTGACCGGGTGCTCGACCTGGATCCGGCAGTTGATCTCCAGGAAGTGGCACTCCTCCGCCTCGTCGACGAGGAACTCGACGGTCCCGGCGCCGGTGAAGCCGACCGACAGGACGCCGCGCAGCGCGATCTCGGCGAGGGTGTCCAGGGTGGCCGGGCGCAGCGCCGGGGCGGGGCCCTCCTCGATCAGCTTCTGGTGGCGGCGCTGCACGGAGCAGTCCCGGGTGCCCAGGTGGATGCCGTTGCCCCGACCGTCGCAGAGCACCTGCACCTCGACGTGCCGGGCGTCGGTGAGGTACCGCTCGACGTACACCCGGTCGTCGCCGAAGGCGACCTGGGCGGCGGCCCGGGTGCGGGCGTAGGCCCGGGGCAGCTCGGCGGCGCGGCGGACCACGGTCATCCCGCGACCGCCGCCGCCGGCGGCGGCCTTGACGATCAGCGGGTAGCCGACCCCGGCCGCCACCGCGAGGGCGTCGGTCACCGTCGGCACGGTCTGCACGCTGCCCGGCGGCAGCGGCAACCCGGCCTTGCTCATCAGCGCCCGGGCGGTCGACTTGTCGGCCAGGGCGGACATCACCTGCGGCGGCGGGCCGACGAAGGTGAGGCCGTTCTCCGCGCAGATCTCGGCGAAGTCGGCGTCCTCGGAGAGGAAGCCGTAGCCGGGGTGCACCGCCTGGGCCCCGGTCTGCCGGGCCGCCTCCACGATCGCGGCGGCGTTGAGGTAGCTCTGCCGGCTGGCGGCCGGGCCGATCCGCACCGTCTCGTCGGCCAGCCGAACCGGCAGCGAGTCGGCGTCGGCGCTGGAGTGCACCACCACGGTCCGCACGCCCAGCTCCCGGCAGGCCCGCAGCACCCGCAGCGCGATCTCGCCCCGGTTGGCGATCAGCACCTTCTCGAACATCTACTCACCCCGCCCGGTGAGCGGCTCCAGGGCGATCAGCGGCTGGTCGTACTCGACCGGCTTGCCGTCCTCGACCAGCAGCTCGGCCACCCGCCCCGCCTGGTCGGCGGCGACCTCGTTCATCAGCTTCATCGCCTCGACGATGCCGACGACCTGGCCGGGCCGGACCAGATCACCGACGGCGACGAACGGCGCGGCGCCCGGTTCCGGGGCCCGGTAGAACGTGCCCACCACGGGCGCCCGCACC
>NZ_JBSGJR010000287.1:0-8523 GCF_053605645.1 Micromonospora sp. NPDC003776 | reverse complement strand
GGGCCCGCCGCTCGGCCACGGCGTTCGAACGGCCCAGCGGCGTCGTCCGGGTCTGGACCGACACCGCCCCCGCCGCCATCCGCGCGGCCGGCGCCGCCGACCCCGACGGGTACGTGACCACCCAGGGGCACGTGCTGCGCGTACCGGACTTCCTCGCCACCCTGACCACCGAGGCGGTCATCCACCACCTCGACCTGATCGTGGACCTGCCGGACGCCCCGGCGCCCGGTGCCGCCGCGACGGCCGTCGCGTTGACCACGATGGACGGCCTGCTCAGCGACGACACGGTCCGGCCCACCGGCTGGGATGACGCGGAATACCTGCTCAAGGCGACCGGCCGGCTGCCGCTCACCGAGCGCGAGCGGCGCGACCTGGGTGAGGCCGCCGGCTGGTTCCCGCTGCTCGGCTGAGGGCGCGTCCGGTCAGACGATGGCCATGTCGACGAAGCGGGACAGGTGCAGCTGGGCGGCCACCGTCACGGTGTCGGTGGGGCCGTTCCGGTGCTTGGCGACGATGAAATCCGCCTCCCCGGCGCGCGGCGACTCCTTGTCGTAGTAGTCGTCGCGGTGCAGCAGGATGACCACGTCGGCGTCCTGCTCGATCGAGCCCGATTCGCGCAGGTCGGACAGCTGCGGTCGCTTGTCCGTACGCTGCTCGGGGCCACGGTTCAGCTGGGACACCGCGATCACCGGGCACTCGACTTCCTTGGCCAGCAGCTTGAGGCCACGGGACAGGTCGGCGACCTCCTGCTGCCGGCTTTCGGTCCGCTTGGGCGAGGTCATCAGCTGGAGGTAGTCGACCACGATCAGCTTGAGGTCGTGCTTCTGCTTGAGCCGCCGCGCCTTGGACCGGATCTCCATCAGGTTCATGCTCGGCGTGTCGTCCACGAAGAGCGGCGCCTCGCTGATCTCGCCCATGCACCGGGCCAGCTTGGTCCAGTCGTCGTCGGAGAGCTGACCGCTGCGCAGTACGTGCAGCGGGACCCGGGCCTCGGCCGAGAGCAGTCGCATGACGATCTCGACCTTGCTCATTTCCAGCGAGAAGATCGCCGACGCATGGTTGTAGCGGATCGAGGCGTTCCGCGCGAAGTCCATGCTCGCGGTGCTGTTGTGCGTCGGAATCATGGACCGGCCGGCCAGGTACAGGTGGTCGGGGTTGTCGACCGTCACGCACCGAACCGGGACGCTGGGCACCGGCCGGACGTCGACGATGTAGCGGGAGGTGGTCCGGACGTTCGAGGACGTCCGGCGTCGGGCGGCATGCGCCGTCCGCTTCCGGCCCAGGCGGAAGACCGTGTCGGGCGTGGAGAAGTTGAGCGTGTACGCCACGGACGAGTCAGCCGTCCGCCCCCGCACCGCCTTCTCGTTGACGGTGCAGCGGTAGCCCAGACTCACCACCAGTTCCCGCACGTCCTCGATCAACCGCTGCGAGGTCGACGTGTACTGGAGGTTGCCGGCTGGCGCCACCGTGCCGTCGGTGTCCATCAGGCCGGCGAGCAGCGCCCGGCGCTGCGCCTCGGAAGCCCGGAGGTACTCGCGTGGGATGTGCTTTCGGTGGGCCACGCCCGTCCGCCGGAGCAACGCCAGGAAGGAGCCGTTCCGGTCGTGGCACTCGGCGCAGCGCCGCGTGGACGGATTCTCGCGCAGCGCGCGAGTGGTGCGGCCGCAGTCGACGCAGGTCCGGTCGGGGTTACCGGGAGCCGGGGGCAGCACGATGGTGTAGACCATCGGCCCGCTGGGGCGGACGACGAAGCCGTCCCGCGCGACCAGGTCGGTCATCTCGGCGTCGGCGGTGGTGAAGCGGCTGGCCCCGGTGTGTCCGTCACCGAGCCACACCCCGAGGGTGTACGGCGGAACTGCCAGGTCGCGTTCGGGCAGCTGAAGCGGATGGCAGTTTTCGACCGCGTGGTTGAGCCGACGGTCCGCCGTACCGGTGTGCAGGGTGGCGGCGATCTGCGCGGTGGTCACGACCCCGTCGTGAGACACCCGCGCGCCAGCATTCATCTGCCGCTCGGCCCGCTCACGGAGCGCGGTCAGGAGGGGGCCGACCGGGTAACCGGGGGCGCTCCAGTTGCTCACCTTGCCGGCCCGGTTCACTGGGCGGCTCATCCGGCCGTTGGCCCCCACCTGACTGGCCACGGTGTGCAGCACGTTCCGGAACTCGGGGCCGACCTGTTCCAGAGCCTGCGCAAAGGTGACCAGGCGGTCCCGCTCCGCGCCGACCGCCGCCTCCGCCACCCGCACCCGGGCCAGCGAGGCCTCCGACCAGTAGTGGCGCGTGCGAGCCTCCGGCTGCCGGCGGCTGGCCCGAGTGGTGGTCTTCCACAGGTGCTCCGCGTCGGCCACGATGACCGAGCCGTCGGAGAACTCGACCTCGTAGCAGGGACGGTCGTGCATCACGTCGAAGGCCGCTGTGATGATGGTGGGCGTGCCATCCGCCGCGATCAACTGATCCCCGACCGTCACCTCACCCATGGTGGTCCACCCGTCGGGCGTGGGCAGCGGCGTGTCGAGCGCCAGCGCCTTGCCGAGACCAGGCCGGCCCGCGACGATGATCAACTGGCCCGGGTGCAGGCCGTTGAGCAGCCGATCGAGGTCACTGAAGCCGGTCGGCACGCCGGTCATCACGCCGCCCTGGGCACCGACGGCCTCGATCTCGTCCAGGGTCGGCTGGAGCATGTCGGCCAGTACGGCGAAGTCCTCGCTGACCCGCTTCTCGGTGACCTCGTAGACCGCCTGCTGGGCCAGGTCGACGACGTCGTCGACGTCCCGGCTGCCGCCCTGCCCGGTGCCGTAGCCCAGCTGCACAATCTTCGTGCCCGCCTCGACCAGGCGGCGCAGCACCGCGCGCTCGCCGACGATCCGCGCGTAGTAGGCGGCATTGGCGGCGGTGGGGACGCTGGCGATCAGCGTGTGCAGGTAGGGCGCGCCGCCGATCCGGGCGAGGTCGCCCGAGTCGGCCAGGGCGGCCGCGACGGTGATCGGGTCGGCGGGCTCGCCCCGGCCGTAGATGTCGAGGATCGCGTCGAAGATGGTGGCGTGCACCGGCCGGTAGAAGTCGTTGGACTTGAGGATCTCGACGACGTCGGCGATGGCGTCCTTGGAAAGCAGCATGCCGCCGAGGACGCACTGCTCCGCGGCCACGTCCTGGGGCGGGGTCTTCTCGAACGGGGCATCCCGCTGCGGCGGCGCGGACGACGGCCCCCCGGTCCGCTCCGCCCGCTGGTCGTCGGTGACCGACACGGGTCCCCCCTCGCTGCGTCGGATCGAATCCAGGTCCACCGCCGGGGCTGACAGCTCCGACGACCCTCCGGTCGATCGGGGGCCATCGCCCGGACGGTCGGTGGCCCACGATACGGAAACCGAGCTCAGGCCCTCAACAATGCCCGTGGACGAGCCTCGGGACAACCTGTGGACGCCGGGGGACGGGCATGTGCGCAGGGTGTGCACAGGGTGTGGAAAACTGTGCGCAAAGTCCGTACACAAGCGCCATGAGCTGGGCTTCTGTAATCCCCACCCTGTGGACAACAAATTTCGGGTGAAGCTGGTGAGCCGTTCGTCCCGTACTATCTCTGCGAACGGCTACACCTGGACAGCGGATTGCACTTTCGGTTGAGAAGGGTCACGCTCCGGCCGTGAGTTACCGGGACTGGGGAGGCGGGGAGGGCAGCCCGCGCGAGCGCCCGCCGATTGCCCCGTGGGACGATCCCGGCCAGTCGTTCCCGGCGGACCCGGCGTCCGGGCGTTACCGCACCCCGAGCCGCCGTCGCGCGGTCGAGCGCGGTCAGGACGAGCCGGTCGACGCGTACCTTCCCCGGTGGGCGGTGGAGTCCGGCGTGAGCCGGGCGGACGGCGGGGGCCGGCACGCCGCCCCCGACGACGACGAGGACATGGCACCGCCGTACTCGGGTGGTGGGTGGAGCGCGGCCGGCGGGTGGCGCCCCGAGGGCGACCGGGGCGAGCTGCGGGCCATCGGCGCCGGCCCGGTGAGCGAGCACACCGCCGAGTGGACCTTCGACACCCCGCGGGAGCAGGGCTATGTGGGGAGCCGGCGGGCCGATGAGGACGATCCGGTGTCCGGTCCGTCCCCGCTCAGCCGGCCGCGCCGGGCACCGGCCCGGCGGCCGCAGGTGACCTGGTCCGGGCTGGAGGACGGCACGTCGCCGGAGCTGGCCGGCGACCGGTGGGAGGCCGGTCCGATTGGGCGGCGCGCCCGGTGGGCGGACCCCGCCGGCTCCTGGTCCCGCCCGGCCGCCGACCCGTGGAGTGCGGGCCGGTCGACGGAGGCAGATCCGGCGGAGCAGCCGGCGGTCGACCCGTGGGACGCCTCCGGCGTGCACGCCTGGCACCGGCCCGCCGGCGACCGGTGGGACGACACCGGCCGGTGGGAGCGGACGGAGCACACCGGCGAATGGGACCGCCTCCCGGACAGCGGCCAGTGGGCTGGCTCGGCCGACACGGGCCAGTGGAGCGGGTACGCCGAGGTCGACCAGTGGGACCGGACGGTGCCGCCGACGCCGACCCGGGAGGGTTGGGCGTCGGCGGAGCGGGCCGAGGCGTTCTGGTCCGGGACGCGGCTGGCCGGTGACGATCCGCGCTGGATGGAGACGCCGACCTCCGCGCCGCGCTCGCCCGTCGTTCCGTACACCGCGCCCCGCCCGCGTACGGCGCAGCGGCGCCGCCCGGTCGATCCGACGGTGGACGCGAGTCGGGGCGGGGCGTCGACCCTGCGCCGGCGGGTGGACCCGGTCGGCGGCGGGTCGTGGAGCCGCCGGCTGGAGGACGATCTGCTCGACCCGGATCCGGGCGGTCCGCTCCGACCGCTGGTCCTCACCGCCGCGTGTTATCTGGTGCCGGCGCTGCTGGCCTTCGTCGGGCTGCTGTTTCTTGACGGGCAGGCCCCGGCGGGCTGTGTCACGGACATCACCGGTGGCGGCTGCGACTCGCCACGGACGCACGCCTTCGCCTCGCTGCTCGACGGGGCCCCGCGGTTCGGGCTGGCGCTGGTGAGCAGCCTGGTCGTGGCGCTGGTGCTGCGTCGGGTCGGGACGACGTGGCGGTCGGCGACGGTGGCGCTGGCGGCGGCGGTGGTCGGCGGCGGTCTCTCCACCGTGCTGATCAGCGCGGTGACCGGTCAGCCGATCGGCTGACCGCTGACCCGGACGAGCGAAAGGGCCCGCACCGAAGTTCGGTGCGGGCCCTTTCGTGGTGCTGTCGGTGTCAGCCCTTGACCACGTTCAGGTCGAACTTGGCGGTCACCTCGGGGTGCAGCTTGATGCTGACCGGGTAGGAGCCGAGCGCCTTGATGTGGCCGGGGGTCTCCAGCCGGCGACGGTCCAGGCTGGGACCGCCGGCGGCCTTGACCGCGTCGACGATCTCGGCCGGGGTGACCGAACCGAAGAGCCGACCGCCGTCGCCGGCACGGGCCTTCAGGTTGACCTTCAGGCCCTCGATCTGGGCCTTGACCTCGTTGGCGTGGCCGAGGTCGCGGATCTCGCGGGCCGAGCGGGCCCGCTTGATGACCGTGACCTGCTTCTCCGCGCCCTTGGTCCAGGCGATCGCGAAGCCCTGCGGGAGCAGGTAGTTACGGC
Organism: Micromonospora sp. NPDC003776; assembly: GCF_053605645.1. Classification (NCBI taxonomy): domain Bacteria; kingdom Bacillati; phylum Actinomycetota; class Actinomycetes; order Micromonosporales; family Micromonosporaceae; genus Micromonospora; species Micromonospora sp. NPDC003776. The sequence continues at coordinate 2,933 of NZ_JBSGJR010000287.1, read as the reverse complement.
CGTAGCCGTCCTTCACCTCGACGATGTCGCCCGGGGCACCGAGGCCGGACACCTCCTGAGTCAGGATGATCTTCATGTCGGTGCCTCCTCTCAGCGGGTCGTGGCCGTGTACGGCAGGAGCGCCATCTCGCGGGCGTTCTTGACCGCACGGGCGATCTGCCGCTGCTGCTGCGAGGTAACGCCGGTCACCCGCCGAGCGCGGATCTTGCCGCGGTCGGAGATGAACTTGCGCAGCAGCGCGGTGTCCTTGTAGTCGATGTAGGTGATCCCGTCCTTGTCGAGCGGGTTCACCTTCTTCTTCGGCTTGCGAAGTGCCGCAGCCTTGGCCATTGCTCTTGCTCCTGGTTTGCGATCGCGGGCGCTCGGCGCCATTAGAACGGGGGCTCCTCGTCGAAGTTTCCGCCGCCCGAACCACCGCGCGAGGGAGCCGGGGAGGCCGAGGCCCAGGGGTCGTCGAAGTTGCCTCCGCCGCCACCCTGGCCACCACCACCGAAGCCGCCACCGCCGCCCGAGCGGGACATCTTCTGCACCTTCGCCGTGGCGTAGCGCAGCGACGGGCCGATCTCGTCGACCTCCAGCTCGATGACGGTGCGCTTCTCGCCCTCGCGGGTCTCGTACGACCGCTGACGCAGCCGGCCGGACACGATCACCCGGGCGCCACGCTGCAGCGACTCGGCGACGTTCTCGGCGGCCTGCCGCCACACGGTGCACGAGAGGAACAGCGGCTCGCCGTCCTTCCACTCGCCGGACGCCTTGTCCATGAAGCGGGGCGTCGAGGCGACCCGGAACTTGGCGACCGCCGCCCCGGAGGGGGTGAACCGCAACTCGGGGTCATCGGTCAGGTTGCCGATGACCGTGATGGTGGTGTCTCCTGCCATGACCATCTCCTCGCGCACTCATCGTTTCGCCCTCTCAGGCTCTCAGAGCCCTCTGACAGCGTCGATGAGGCTTGATCCGGACGTGCCGGGTCAGATGCTCAGCGCATCTCCGGACGGATGACCTTGGTGCGCAGCACGGACTCGTTGAGTCGCAGCTGACGGTCCAGCTCAGCCACGGCCTCCGGCGTCGCCTGGAGGTCGATGACGGCGTAGATGCCCTCGGCCTTCTTGTTGATCTCGTACGCGAGGCGCCGGCGGCCCCACACGTCGGTCTTCTCCACCGAGCCACCCGCGGTCCGGATCACGTTCAGGTACGTGTCGAGCGACGGGGCGACGGTGCGCTCCTCGAGGCTGGGGTCGAGGATCACCATGATCTCGTAATGACGCAAGACGTGCTCACCTCCTGTGGGCTAAGCGGCCACGGTCCTTCCGTGGCAGGAGGTCGTGCGTCGTGGCCCGTGCCGGTGCGGGGGAACCCGTCCGGACGCGGACAACCGGACCAGGATACCCGGTCCGGACGATCATGCCCGGGCCGGTCGGACCCGGAGGTCCGGGCGCGGCGACAGGGGTCCGCCTCCGGTGTCGGAGGTGGACCCCTGTCCACGGGGCCGCGGGGCGTCCCGTCCGCATTCCTTGGGTGGGACCTGGGGAGGAACGACCACACCGATGAGGTTGGATCGAGGACGCCCCGCGGAGCTTTATCGTGTTGTCACCTGGTCTGACCATACAACGGCTCTCGTCACCTCTTGGGGTAAATGGAGGAATTTGCCCGGCAGAGCTGCCGTAGCGCCGTCCGGTGTGACGAGCCGGGTCACGCCCCGTCGTGCCGGGCCGCACGGCGGGGCGTCCCGTTTCCGGGTGGTCTTCCCCTCGCCCGGACGCGCTGTGGACCCGCGTCCCGGCGGAGCGTCGACCATCGATCCCACCTCGGACAACGACCACCGGGCCGGCAGGTGACGCTCGTCGCCGCCCCCGGGCCGGAGCCGGGCGCCGGCGCGCACGCCGCAACCGGCGCGCCGCGGTCGTCCCGCGCGTCGGGGCCGCGACGTAGGCTGCCCTCCATGCGAATCGGAGCCCACGTCGATCCGACCGACCCGCTGGCCGAGGCGACCGCCCGGGACGCCGAAGCGGTGCAGTTCTTCCTCGCCGATCCCCAGGGGTGGAAGGCCCCGAAGCCCCGGGAGGACGCCGACCGGCTGCGCGAGGCCGACATCGACCTGTACGTCCACGCGCCGTACGTGATCAACGTGGCCACGCTGAACAACCGGATCCGCATCCCGAGCCGAAAGCTGCTCCTCGGCCACGCGTCCGCCGCCGCCGCGATCGGAGCCAAGGGCCTGATCGTGCACGGCGGCCACGTCAGCGGCGGCGACGACCTCGCGGTCGGCTTCGACAACTGGCGCAAGACCTTCGCGTACGCCGCCGACTCGGGCGGTTTCCCGCTGCCGGTCCTGATCGAGAACACCGCCGGTGGGGACAACGCCTGCGCCCGCCACCTCGACGCGCTCGCCCGGCTCTGGGACGCGCTCGGCGACTACGAGGTGGGTTTCTGCCTGGACACCTGCCACGCGTACGCCGGCGGGGAGGAGCTGCTGGGGCTGGTCGACCGGGTCAAGGCCATCACCGGCCGGATCGATCTGATCCACGCCAACAACTCCAAGGGCGCGTTCAACTCGGGGCAGGACCGGCACGACAACCTCACCGGCGGGACGATGGACCCCGAGCTGGTGGTCGCGGTGATCCGGGCGGCCGGGGCGCCGGTCATCGTCGAGACCCCCGGCGGGGTGAAGGGCCAGGCGGCCGACATCGCGTTCCTGCGTGAGCAGCTGGGGGCCGCGGCATGACCACCGAGCAGTCGGACGCGACCGCCGCCGGCCGCCCCGCGGGGCCGCCCGCCGGCAACGGGCCCGACCGGGCGGCCGACGGACCGCCGGCAGGTGAGCGCCCGGCACCCGCCTCAGCCCCGGCAGCCGCCGCGACGCCGGGCGCGGCGAGGACCGGACCGGATGGCGCCGCAGGCGGCACCCGCCCGGACCGCAGCACCGCGACGACGGG
>NZ_JBSGJR010000286.1:0-8538 GCF_053605645.1 Micromonospora sp. NPDC003776 | reverse complement strand
CGTGGCCGCCCCCGGCTTGCCCGGTGGGGTGGCGACGTGCCGGCGCGCCGCGTCGGGCGGGAGTCAGTCGCGCAGCGTACGCAGGATGCGGGCCAGGTCGGCGCGGTCGCCGTCGCTGAGTGCGCCGAAGAAGCGGTCCGCCTCGGCGGCCCGGGCGGTGCGGATGGCCTCGCCGACCCGGCTGCCCTCGCCGGTCGGCGCGACCAGGGTGGCCCGCCGGTCGGCGGGATCGGGCCGTCGTTCGATCAGGCCGCGCTCCTCCAGGCCGTCCACCACCTCGGTCGCCGAGCGGGGCGCGATGTGCAGGTGCTCGGCCAGTGCGCTGAGCCGCAGCGGGCCGTGCCGCAGCAGCGCGGCGAGCGCCCGGGCGTGCCCCGGGTTGATCTCCCACGGTTCGAGGGTGCGCTTGGCCTGGTGGCGTAGCCGCCGGGCCACCGCCCAGAAGGTCTCGGCCAGGCTCTCCTCGTCGCTGTCGCTCACCGGAATACGGTAGCAGGAAGTGCTGTTGCTACCTCATGATGAGGTAACCTCAGCAATATCCCCGACGAAAGAGGGCACCCCTTGGACGGCTTCCGAGACGGCCGCGGCGGCGGCCACCGCACTGTCACCGCCGACGAGAAGGCGCAGGCCCGCCGGGTCCCGCTGCGCCGGGTCGGCGGCCTCTTCGCCGCCCACCGCGGCCCGCTCGCCGTGGTGGTGGCGATCATCGTGGCGTCGTCCGTGCTCGCCATGGCGTCGCCGTTCCTGCTCCGTACCGTGATCGACCGGGCCCTGCCGGAGCGCGACCTGGGCCTGCTGGCCTGGCTGGTCGCGGGCATGGTGGGGGTGGCCGCGGTCACCGCCGTGCTCGGCGTGGTCCAGACCTGGATCTCCACCCGGGTGGGCCAGCAGGTGATGCACCGGCTGCGCACCGACGTCTTCACCCACCTGCAGCGGCAGTCGATCGGGTTATTCGTGCGCACCCGCACCGGCGAGGTGCAGTCCCGGATCACCAACGACATCGGCGGCATGCAGGCCGTGGTCACCTCCACCGCCACCTCGATCGCCGCCAACCTCACCACCGTGGTCGCCACCGCCATCGCCATGGTGGCCCTGAGCTGGCGGCTCTCCCTCGTGTCGGTGGTCGTGCTGCCACCGGCCATCTGGCTGACCCGGCGGGTCGCCCGGCTGCGCCGGGAGATCACCAACCAGCGCCAGCGGGAGCTCGCCGACCTCAACGTCACCATCGAGGAGGGTCTCTCGATCAGCGGCGTGCAGCTCGCCAAGACCCTCGGTGCCGGGGCCGCGCTGGTCGACCGGTTCACCGCCTCCTCGGCCCGCCTGGTCGACCTGGAACTCCGCTCCGAGCTGGCCGGCCGCTGGCGGATGGCCGCGATGACGGTCATCTTCGCGGCCATCCCCGCCGTCATCTACCTCGGCGCCGGCCTGCCCGGCACCGCCGGCACCCTCACCATCGGCACCCTGGTCGCCTTCACCGCCCTGCAGGGCAGCCTGTTCCGGCCGCTGATGGGCCTGCTCAACGTGGGCGTCTCGCTGACCGCCTCGCTGGCCCTCTTCGCCCGGATCTTCGAGTACCTCGACCTGCCCGTCGAGGTCGCCGACCCGCCCCGGCCGGTGCCCCTCGACCCCGCGCGCGTCCGTGGCCACCTGCGCTTCGAGGACGTCACCTTCAGCTACCCGGGCAGCGACACCGCGGCGGTGGCCGGGATCAGTCTGGACGTCCCGGCCGGCACCGGCCTGGCTCTGGTCGGCGAGACCGGCTCCGGCAAGAGCACCCTCGCGGCCCTGATCAGCCGGCTGCACGACCCCGACGCCGGCCGGATCACCATCGACGGCGTCGACCTGCGCGACCTGCGCCTGGCCGACCTGGCCGCCGTCGTCGGCGTGGTCGGCCAGGAGACCTACCTGCTGCACGCCACCGTCCGGGACAACCTCCGGTACGCCAAACCGGACGCCACCGACGCCGAGCTCGAGGCCGCCGCCCGCGCCGCGCAGATCCACCACCTGATCGCCGCGCTCCCCGACGGCTACGACACCATGGTCGGCTCGCGCGGCCACCGGTTCTCCGGCGGCGAGAAGCAGCGCCTCGCCATCGCCCGCACCCTGCTGCGCGACCCGCGGATCCTGGTGCTGGACGAGGCGACCAGCGCGCTCGACACCGAGACCGAACGCGCCGTGCAGCGCGCCTTCGACGAGCTGGCCCGGGGCCGCACCGTGGTGACCATCGCGCACCGGCTCTCCACCGTCCGCGACGCCGACCGGATCGCCGTCCTGGACCACGGCCGGATCGTCGAGTCCGGCACCCACCAGAGCCTGCTGGACCGCGCCGGCCGGTACGCGGCGCTCGCCGCCTGAGCGGCGCGTACCGGCCGGGACCGGGTCAGCCGGCGGCGGGCGGCGGGACGGTGATGGACCGCTTGAGGATCTTGCCGGTGGGCCCCTTCGGCAGGGCCGGCACGATCCACACCTGGCGCGGGTACTTGTACGCCGCGAGCTGCCCCTTCACGTGCTCCCGCAGCTCCTCCGGGTCGGCCGCGGCCCCGGGGCGCAGCGCCACCACGGCCACCACCTCCTCGCCGAGCGTCGGGTGCGGCATGCCCAGCACCGCGGCCTCGGCGACGGCCGGGTGCTCGTAGAGCACCTCCTCGACCTCCCGGGGGTAGACGTTGAAGCCGCCCCGGATCACCAGGTCCTTGGTCCGGTCGACGATCCGGTAGTAGCCGTCGGCGTCCCGGGCGCCCAGGTCGCCGGTGCGGAACCAGCCGTCGACGATCGCCTCGGCGGTCGCCTCCGGCCGCCCCCAGTAGCCCTTCATGACGTTGTGGCCACGGATGACGATCTCCCCGACCTCGTCGGTCCCGGCCGGTGCGCCGTCGGCGGTCCGCACGTCCATCTCCACCCCGTCGATCGGGGTGCCGATGGTGCCCGGCTTGCGCGGCCGGTCCGGGTGGTTGAACGAGGCCACCGGGGAGGTCTCGGAGAGGCCGTAGCCCTCCAGGATCACGCAGCCGAACTTCTGCTCGAAGCGGCGCAGCAGCTCCACCGGCAGCGCCGCCCCGCCGGAGACGCAGGTACGCAGGGCGGACAGGTCGGGCTGGTCGTCGCCGGCCGCGGCGAGCAGCGCCGCGTACATGGTCGGCACGCCGGCGAAGAGGGTGGCCCGGTCGCGGACCAGGATCTCCAGCGCCTGGGCCGCGTCGAAGCGGGGCAGCAGGGTGAGCGTCGCGCCGGCGGCGATCGCGCAGTTCAGCGCGACGGTCTGGCCGAACGAGTGGAACAGCGGCAGCGCGCCGAACACCACGTCGTCGGCGTCCAGCCCGAACAGGGTGCCGTTGCTGACCTCGACGTTGCGGCGCAGGTTGTCGTGGGTCAGCTCAGCGCCCTTCGGCTGCCCCGTGGTGCCGGAGGTGTAGAGGATCACCGCGGTGTCCGTGCCGTCCCGCTCGACGACCCCGCTGACCGGCTCGTGGGCGGCCAGGGTCGCGGCGAACGTCGCCGGATCCACCACCAGGCTCACCCCGTCGGACCGGTCGACCCCGGCCTGCTCGGTGGTGTGCCAGGCGAGGATGCCGCGCGCGCCCGAGTCGGCCAGGTAGTAGTCGACCTCGCGCGGCTTGAGCAGCGGGTTCATCGGCACCACCACCGCGCCCGCGCGCAGGATGCCGTAGTAGCCGACGGCGAACTCCGGCACGTTGGGCAGCATCAGCGCCACCCGGTCGCCGGGCGCCACGCCGCACGCGCGCAGGTAGCCGGCGAGGCGGGCCGAGGCGTCGTCCAGTTCGGCGTAGCGGACCGCCCGGTCGCCCAGCCGCAGCGCCGCCGCGTCCGGGGTACGCGCCGCGGTGGTGACCAGGATCGAGGCGAGGTTGGTCATCTCCGGCTCCTTCACTCGGCGGTCAGCTGCCGCACGATGGCCGCGGCCGGGCCGTCGGTCATCAGGATCGTGTAGTGGTTGGCGTCGACCAGCTCGGTCTCCAGGTGCGGCGCCCGCTCCCGCCAGTGCGCCACAAGCGGCTCCGGCAGCATCCCGGGCTCCTGCCCGAACATCCCGCGCGGGGCGTACAGCAGCACCGCCGGGACGGTCAGCGCCAGCAGGTCGGCGCCGAAGGACTCGGCCTCGACCAGCAGGTCCCGGCCGTCCGCGCGGACCGCTTCGGCGTTGACCCGGGTGCGGACCGCGCCGTCCGGACCGGTCGCGTCGTAGCGCACGTACTCGGTCAGGTCGTCGCTCCACTCGGCGGCCAGGGCCGGGTGGGCGCGGAAGAAGTCCACGTACGCGTCGACCGAGGGGTAGGTCTCGCTGAGCCGGGCGAGCGCCGGGCCCAGGGTGGCCGCGAGCACCGCGTCCGGGTCCGCCCCGGCGGGCACCGGCAGCGGCAGGCCGCCGTCGACCAGCACCAGCCGACGGAACAGCTCCGGCCGGCGGGCGGCGGCGCGCAGCGCGGCGTACGCCCCCATGGACTGCCCGACCAGCGCGACCGGCCCGCCCTGGCCGAACTGCACGGCGGCCGCGCAGAGGTCCTCGGCGTGCCGGGACATGCCGTACGGGCCGGGCAGCTCGGCGCTGCCGCCCCGGCCGCGCAGGTCGAGCGCGATCAGGCTCCAGTTCGGCGGGAGCTGGCGGCCGACGGCGCGGTACGCCATGCCGGAGGCGGTGATGCCGTGCGCGGCGACCGCGATCCGCGGGCCGTTGCCGAACCGGAGGGCGGTGAGGGTGCCGTCGGGCACCTCGACCTTCACCTGTTCCATGGGGTCAACCTTTCCTGAGGGGGAGTCGCCGGTCAGCCGCGGGGGAGCGGACTGCCGACCAGGCGCAGGGCGAAGCCGACGAAGGCGTCGGCGACCTGCTCGCGGGTGTACGGCTGGTCAGGGCCGAACCAGTTGGCCACGCGCATGCCGAGACTGCCGATGGCGATGCCGGTGAGCGGCACGTCGGCGACGTCGAACACGCCCGCCGAGGCGCCGCGTTCCAGCACGGCCAGCAGGAGCTGCCGCGCCTCCTCGCGGAGCGCGAGGGCGGGCGCGGCGCGTTCCGGCGAGAGCGCGTGCAGCTCGTGGTTGGCGACCAGGGCGAGCAGTGGGTAGTCGGTGTGCGCCAGCACCTGGGCGCGGACCAGGGCGGCGAGCTGCTCCGCCGGGTCGTCGCCGGCCGCCCCGGCCGCCTCGACGACGCGGCGGCGCAGCTCCTCGTGGCCGAGCCGGATCAGCTCGGCCAGCACGTGCTCCTTGGCCGGGTAGTGGGCGTAGAGGGTGGCCGAGTTGATGCCGACCTCACGGGCGATGTCGCGGATCGACGCGCCGTGGAAGCCGTACTCGGCGAAGAGCTTGAGCGCCGCGCGCAGGATCCGCCCCCGGGTGCCGGGCGGGGTGACCCCGTCCGGCAGCTCGACGGCGACGGCGGTGAGCCGGCGAGGGTCCCACGAGGTCTGCGTCACCGGCGCTCCTCCAGCAGGCCAACCGAACGATTGGTTGACACCCTAGTGCGGCGAGCGCATAGTGACCACCATCACTTTCCCAACCGATCGATCGGTAGCCGCCACCGCCCACCCACCGAGGAGCACCGGTCATGCCCGAACCCGTCCCCGCGCGCCGCCTGCGCCGTCTCGCCGCCACCGCCCTCGCCCTCCTGCTCGCCCTGCTCGGCACCCCGGCCGCCCCCGCCCGGGCGGCCACCGGCGCCTGGTTCTACGGCACCTACACCAACCTCGCCGGCACCCGCGACTACCACGCCTACGTCCCCTCGACCTACCGCTCCGGCACGCCGATGCCCCTGCTCGTGGCGCTGCACGGCTGCACCGAGAACGACATCGGCTTCGACCTGCTCACCGGGCTCAGCGCCCGGGCCGAACAGCGTGGCTTCCTGGTTGTCTTCCCCGACCAGTCGACCCTGGCCAACCCCTCCCAGTGCTGGAACTGGCCGCTGTCGATCAATCAGCACCGCGGCCTGGGCGAACCGTCGATCATCGCCGGCATCACCGACCTGGTCCGCTCGCGCTGGACCGTCGACCCCGCCCGGGTCTACGTCACCGGCGTCTCCGCGGGCGGCGTCATGTCGATGATCATGGCGGTCACCTATCCCGACCGGTACGCCGCCGCGGCCAGCGTCGCCGGCTGCGAGTACGAGTGCGACGTCCTCCAGCTCCGCTCACCCGACCAGGCCGGGCTGGACGCCTGGCGGGAGATGGGCAGCCGGGCCCGACCGGTGCCGGTGCTGATCTTCCAGGGCAGCGCCGACCTCGTGGTGGCCCCGTCCACCGCCGACCGGATCGTCGGGCAGTGGGCACAGACCGACGACCTGGCCCTCGACGGGCTCGACGACGGCGACGTCACTGCCACTCCGACCCTGGTCGAACGCGGCCAGGTCCCGGGCGGCCGCACCTACACCCACTCGGTCAACCGGGGCCCGGACGGGACCGTGCTGATCGAGAAGTACCTGATCGACGGGGCCGGGCACGTCTACCCGGGCGGCTGCTCGTGCAGCCTCTACGGCGACCCGTCCGGCCCGGACGCCACCGGGCTGAGCTGGGACTTCTTCCTCGCCCACCCGCGACGCTGACCGGAGCCGGCGCGGCCCGGCCCCGGTCCCGGCCGCGCCGGCTTGTACCGGAAAAACACCCGAACTCCAAGACGTGAGTTACGTGTCCATCGTGGTTAGAGTGTCGCGGTGCATGACGGAGTGCAGGCCCAGGTGCCGGTGCTGTACGTGTCGGACGCCGACGCCGCCTGCCGGTTCTACGCGGCCTTCGGCTACGCCGAGGTGCGCACCGGCGGCGACGGCACCTCCCGCTGGTCCTACCTGCAGTGCGGGGAGCTGACCCTGCTGCTGGCCGAGGTGCAGCCCCGCCTGGTCACCGTCGAGCTGCCGCTGCTGATCTACCTCTACGTCGACGACCTCGCCGCCACCATGGCGCGGCTGACCGCCGCCGGGCACCGGGTCGCGCGGGCCGGCCACCCCGAGCACGCCCCCGGCGGCGAGTGCCGCACCACCGACCCGGACGGCAACGTGGTCGTCTTCGGGCAGCGCCGGGCCGGGCCCGAACAGGGCCGCGCCCCGGAGTCCGACAAGGAGGCCCGGTTCTCGCTGATCCGGGAGGCCGCCAAGGTGGTCCGGCGATCCGGCGGCGCGCCGGCCCACTGCCAGATCGGCGGCCCGCGCGGCGAGAACTGCCCGGCGCCGGCCGAGGTGAAGCTCGCCGACTCCTGGGGCGAGACCGTGTGGGGCTGCCTGGCGCACGCCGACGAGACGCTGCTCAACGCCCGCGGGGCGTTCCTGGCCACGGACGACGGATCCGGGCTGGGCGCGTTCCTGCGCAAACGGCGGGCCCAGCCGGAGCAGGTGCCGCAGGTCTGACTGACCAGCGGCCGGCCGTCATTCGCGGTCGAGCCGGGACGCCAGGTCGAGGGCCGCCCGGATCGGGTCGCCCGCCCAGCGGCTGGGGAACACGTCGTACAGCCGCCACCCGGCCCGCAGCAGCGTCCGCTGCCGCTCCACGTGCGCCGCCGGCCCGTCCGGGTGCACCGCGCAGAGCACGCCGACCGCGTCCGCGTCCGCGCCCACGCAGAGATCGACCCGCCAGCGGCCCACTGGGTAGCCGGGCCGCACCGGCAGCCCCAACCGGCGCAGCTCCTCGGCCAGGTCGGCCGTCCAGCCCGTGACCGGCTCCGCATCGGGGGCCGCCGGTGGCCGCCCCGCGTACGCCAGGTAGTCGCCGACCAGGCCGTCGGTCGAGCGCAGCGAGGTGACCACGGTCAGCCGGCGGCGGGCCCGGGTGACCAGCACGTTGAACAGGTTGGCGTCGGCCACGAACCGGTGCCGGGACGGCGGATCGGCGTCGACCAGTCCCAGCGAGGCGACCACCACGTCCGCCTCGCTGCCCTGGAACGCGTGCACCGTGCCCGACCGCAGCCCGAGCCGCTCGATCTCGTCGACGTCGAAGGCCGCCAGCAGCCCGGCCTCCAGCGCGTCCGCCTGCGCGCGGAACGGGCTGACCACGGCGGTCCCGGCCGCCGGCGGGTCGGCGGCGAGCCGCCGGACCAGATCGAGGACGGCCGCCACCTCGGACTGGTTGACCCCGTCGACCACCGTCGCGCCGTCGACCGTCAGCACGTCGATCACGTCGGCGCGCTCGTTGCGCGGATGCCGGGTGACCAGCTCCAGCCGGTCACCGTAGAACCGCCGGGCGGAGAACTGGATCAGGTGCGGCACCGAGCGGTGGTGCTCGCCCAACCAGCTCACCGGGGCGGCGCCGGCCGCCACGTCGAAGGCGCTGGACCGGCGGACGTCCAGCCGGTCGCCGTACCGGTCCAGGCCGTGCCGGCGCAGCGTGGCGTCGATGTCGACGTCGGACACGAACGACACGAACCGCAGCTGCCGGGGGTCCCCGGCGACCAGCGCGCGCCGTGCCCGGGCCAGCACCGGGGCGGCCCGGAGCTGATCGATGTGCGCCGCCTCGTCGAGCACCACCAGGTCGAACATGCCGGCCACCGGCGGCAGCTCGGTACGGGGTGCCCTGATCTCGAGGAGGCGGCGGATCTCCG
>NZ_JBSGJR010000285.1:0-8556 GCF_053605645.1 Micromonospora sp. NPDC003776 | reverse complement strand
GGCGGGGTGAGCCCCGGCCACGCCGGGTCGGGCGGGGCGAGCCGGGCCGCGGTCCGGGTCCGCTCGACCAGCGCGGTCAGCCCGTCGGTGTCGACCAGGCTGCCGCTGCCCGCCGCGGTCCGCCCGTCGACGTGCAGTCGCAACCGGACGGTGGTGCCCGACTCGGCGACGTTCTGGTGGATGAACGAGTTGGCGAACCGGGTCAGCGCCAGGTCGGACCGGGTCACCACCACCTCGGCCTGGGTGTCCGGCCCGGCGATCCGGCGAACCAGCTCCACCACCTGGCCGGCCAGGTCCTGCTCGGCGCTCATGCCCGCACCCCCACCCGTACGTTGCGGAAGCGGGCCGGCGCGGCCGGATGGCCGGTGTGCCCGACCTGGCCGGGCTGCCCCTTCCCGCAGTTCGGTGTGCCCCACGGGACGATCTCCGACGAGAGCATGTCCATCGACCGCCAGAAGACCGGGCCGATCCCGGTGTACGTGGGGTTGCGCAGCATCCGCCCCCGCCGGCCCTTGCGCACCTCCCAGCCGATCTCGCAGCCGAACTGGAAGTTGAGCCGCTTGTCGTCGATCGACCAGGAGCGGTTGACGTCCATCAGCACGCCGTCGTCGGTGGCGTCGATGATCTCGTCGAGCGTGTGCGGGCCCGGCTCCAGACCCACGTTGGTCATCCGGACCATCGGCAGCCGCGCCCAGCCGTCCGCCCGTACGCTGCCGCCGTAACCGAGGCCGGCGACGGCGGCCGAGTCCCGGCCGGCGAGCACCCCCACCCAGCGGCCGGCCCGGACCGCGTCCCGGCGGACCGCGGGGGAGCCCTCGTCGTCGAAGCCGAAGCTGCCCAGCGCGCCGGGGATGGTCGGGTCGATGGTGATGTTCATCAGCTCGGAGCCGTAGCGCAGCGAGCCGAGCCGGGCCAGGTCCAGCCAGGAGGTGCCCGCGAAGGCCGCCTCCCAGCCGAGGATCCGGTCCAGCTCGATGGCGTGCCCGACCGACTCGTGGATCTGCAGCGCGAGCTGCTCGCCGCCGAGGATCAGGTCGGTCTCGCCGGCCGGGCACTCCGGCGCGGTGAGCAGCTCCCGGGACTCCTCGGCGATCCGGGCGGCGTGGCCGGCCAGGTCGAGCGAGGTGACCAGCTCCCAGCCGCTGGTGCCGTACTGCCCGCGGTAGCTCGGCCAGGACCGGCGCTGGGTCTCGCCGTCACCGATCGAGGTGGCCGAGATGCCCCCGCCGCACTCCCGGATCCGCTGGTCGATCCGGTGGCCCTCGCTGGAGACGAACCACTTGGCGGTGTCCCAGATCTGGTAGAGCCCCTCGGCCAGGTCCGCGCCGTGCGCCCGCATCGTCTCGGTGGCGCGGACCAGCAGGTCCCCCTTGTCGGACAGCGGCACGCCGAGCGGATCCACCTCGCAGGCGGAGGCCCAGGTCGCGACCGCGGCCTCGACCGGGACCAGGTCGACCGCCGGGCCCGGGACCCGCGCGCTCGCGGTGGCGGTCGCCGCGGCGCGCCGGCCGGCCTCGCGGGCGGCGGCCTCCGACAGCTCCGGTACGGCGTGGAAGCCCCAACTCGATCCGACCAGTGCCCGGACGCCGAGCCCGACGCTGTCGTCCTGGGTCAGCTCCTCGATGTCGCCGTTGCGGGCCGACATCGACTCGTAGCGGCGGTGCATCACCCGGGCGTCGGCGTACCGGGCTCCCGCGTCGAGGGCGGCCTGGACGGCGGCGGTGGCCGCGTCGAACTCCGTCATGCCCATCGACACTAGGCGAGCCGACCGACACTCGTCAGCCGAGCAACTCCTCCGGCCGGATCGTGGCGCGGACCGGATCGATGAGCTCGAGGGCCTCGCCCGGCTTCGTGACGGACCGCTCGACGTAGTGCGCGCCCTGCCGCTGGTAGAGGTGCATGGTCAAGGTCTCCTGCTCGACCAGCAGGTACCACTCGATGCCCGCTGCCGCATAGCAGGAGGGCTTGAGCAGCCGGTTGATGACGGCGGTGTGCGGTGCGGTGATCTCGCCGACCAGCAGCACCTCCTCGGCCGGAAGACAGAGCGCGTCGAAGTCGGACACCGCGGCCACGACGAGATCCGGGTTGACGATGCGCAGCTCACCGAGCCGAAGATTGATCATGGGAAGCAGATCGAGGCCGGCGGAGGCGCGGCCGGCGGTGAGGGCGTCGGCCAGCCCCCCGACGAGCACCTGGTGTCGCAGGGTGGCCGGCGGGCCGAGCAGCAGGCCGCCGTCCAGCAGTTCGATCCGGTGGACGGTCTCGCCGAGTGCCAGGTAGTCCTGCTCGATCCAGGGCAGCGCACGGTCCAGGACTCCAGGTGGGATCACCGGCCCAGTCAAGCGGGTGAGGATACCGGCGGGCTTGATCCGGGCCGGCGTGTCGGCCAGTGGCGGCGATGGATGTGCAGGTGAGGACTGTTCAGGTCGGAGATCCAGTCGTTACGCTGGGGCCGCTGACAGGCCGCCGCTTGTAGCTTATTTTCGCCTCGAGAAGTTTCCTGTAGGTTCTCTTCGTCACCGAGGGGGGAGGCGGTCATGGGCAGATCGGAGTCGGTGCCGTCCGGGGAGCCGGACCGCCCTGAAGTGCCGGAGCAGCGCTCCGGCGAGGGCCCGTATCTGCAGGTCAGGGATCTGCGAGTGCGTTTCGACACCGAGGACGGTGTGGTGCGGGCCGTGGACGGGGTGTCGTTCTCGGTCGAGCGTGGTCGCACCCTCGGCATCGTGGGGGAGTCCGGTTCGGGTAAGAGCGTCACGTCGCTGGCGATCCTGGGCTTGCACAACGCCAAGCGGGCCACCATCACCGGGGAGATCTCCGTCGGCGGCCGCCAACTGGTCGGCCTCCCCGAGGAGGACGTACGGCGGCTGCGGGGCCGGGACATGGCGATGATCTTTCAGGATCCGCTGTCGGCGTTGCATCCGTATTACACGGTGGGTAGGCAGATCGCTGAGGCGTACCGGGTGCATCATCCGAAGGCCGGGAAGCGGGAGGCCCGGACGCGGGCGGTGGACATGCTCGGTCGGGTCGGCATTCCGCAGCCGGGGAGGCGGTACGAGCAGTATCCGCACGAGTTCTCCGGTGGGATGCGGCAGCGGGCGATGATCGCGATGGCGTTGGTCAACGATCCGGATCTGGTGATCGCCGATGAGCCGACCACGGCGTTGGATGTGACGGTGCAGGCGCAGATCCTGGACCTGCTGGCGGATCTTCAGGCCGAGTTTCACTCGGCGATCATCCTGATCACGCATGACCTGGGTGTGGTGTCGCAGGTGGCCGACGACGTGCTGGTCATGTACGGGGGTCGGGCGGTGGAGCGGGGGAGCGTGGAGCAGGTGTTGCGGCGGCCGCAGCATCCGTACACGTGGGGGTTGTTGTCGAGCGTGCCGTCGCTGCACGGTGACGCGGACGCGGACCTGGTGCCCATCAAGGGCAACCCGCCGTCGTTGATCAATCTGCCGTCGGGGTGCGCGTTCCACCCGCGTTGCCGGTACGCCGGCCGCAACGGCGACCGCTCCCGCACCGTGGTGCCCGAGCTGCGCTCGGCGGGGGAGGCTGGCCATCTGGTCGCCTGCCACCTGCCGGCCGACGAGCGCACCCGGCTCTACCAGCAGGACATCGCCCAGGTGGGAGTCGCCCGATGACCGAAGCACTGTTGACGGTGCGAGGGCTGACCAAGCACTTCCCGGTCCGGGACGGGTTCCGCGCCGGCGGGGCGGTGCGGGCGGTCGACGGCGTCGACTTCGACGTCCGCCCGGGTGAGACCCTCGGCCTGGTCGGGGAGTCCGGCTGCGGCAAGACCACCACCGGGCGGATGCTGGTCCGCCTGCTGGAACCCACCGCCGGGTCGATCGAGTTCGCCGGGCGGGACATCACCCACGCCCGCCGCCGCGAGCTGCGGCCGTTGCGGCAGGATCTGCAGATCATCTTCCAGGACCCGTACGCCTCGCTGAACCCCCGCCACACCGTCGGCCGGATCGTCGCCATGCCGCTGCAGGTCAACCGGATCACCCCACCCGGCGGCATCAAGAAGCGCGTCCAGGAACTCCTGGAACTGGTCGGACTGAACCCGGAGCACTACAACCGCTACCCGCACGAGTTCTCCGGCGGACAACGCCAACGCATCGGCATCGCCCGCGCCCTGGCCCTGCGCCCCAAGCTGATCGTCGCCGACGAACCCGTCTCCGCCCTGGACGTCTCCATCCAGGCCCAGGTCATCAACCTGCTCCGCGAGCTGCAACGCGACCTTGACCTGGCGTTCGTGTTCATCGCCCACGACCTGGCCGTGATCCGGCACTTCTGCCACCGCGTCGCGGTCATGTATCTGGGCAAGATCGTCGAGATCGGCGACCGCGACGACATCTACGAACGCGCGCAGCACCCCTACACCCGGGCGCTGCTCTCCGCGGTCCCCGACGTGACGCAGACCGACTCCTCCGGGCGGATCCGGCTGGTGGGTGACGTCCCGACCCCGCTCAACCCGCCGTCGGGCTGCCGGTTCCGTACCCGGTGTTGGAAGGCTCAGGAGCGCTGCGCCACCGATGAGCCGGCTCTGGTGCCACGGGACGGCGGGGTGCAGGCGGTCGCCTGCCACTTCCCGGGGCCCGACGGTCAGGACAGTGATGGGGGGACGCGATGAGCCTGTCACCAATTGACGAGGCGGCGCTGACCAAGGGGCCCCAGGCGCCCGGTGACGCGGTGCCGGAGGCGGCGGCGAAGGAGTTCGTCGGCCGTTCGCCCGGGCAGCTCGCCTGGGCCAGGCTGCGGCGCGACCGTACCGCGATGATCAGCGGCGTGACGGTGGTGCTCTTCCTCGTCATCGCGCTCGCCGCACCGCTCATCGAGCGGTTGTACGGGGTCGGGCCGTACCAGCAGTTCCAGGGCCAGCTCGACGGGGCGGGCATGCCGCTCGGTTACGCGGGCGGGATCTCCGGCGAGCACTGGTTCGGCCTGGAGCCGCAGCTGGGCCGGGACATCTTCATCCGGCTGGTCTACGGGATCCGTACCTCGCTCCTCATCGCCTTCGTCGCCGCGATCATCACCGCGGGCACCGGCGTCGTGCTGGGCGTCGTCGCCGGCTACCTGGGCGGCTGGGTGGACGCGGTGATCGGGTGGATCATCGACTTCACGCTGGCCCTGCCGTACCTGATCTTCGCGCTGGCCGTGGTGCCGACCGCGGCGCTGCGCTTCTACGGTCCGCGGGACAACCCGCCGGACTGGTTCAAGATGACCGTGATCATCGGCATCTTCGCGGCCTTCGGTTGGACGGCGACCGCCCGGTTGGTACGCGGCCAGGTGATCTCGCTGCGCGAACGGGAGTTCGTCGAGGCGGCCCGGGCCAGCGGTGCGGGCCTGCTGCACATGGCGTTCCGGCAACTGCTGCCGAACATCTGGGCCCCGATCCTGGTCTCCTTCTCGCTGGCGCTGCCGGCGTACATCACCAGCGAGGCCGCCCTCTCCTTCCTCGGCGTCGGCATGGTCGACCCGACCCCCGACTTCGGCGCCATGATCTTCAAGAGCATCGACTTCATGCAGACTGATCCCGCGTACCTCTTCTTCCCCGGCGTCGCGATCTTCGTCCTCGTCTTCGCCTTCAACCTGTTCGGTGACGCGCTGCGTGACGCGCTCGACCCGAAGTCGTCCCGCTAGAGGTGTGACATGGTGCGATTCCTGATCAAGCGCATCCTCACCGCGGTGCTCACCCTGACCGCGGTCAGCATCGTCGCGTTCCTGATGTTCTTCGCGCTCCCCGCCGACCCGGTCACCGGGATGTGCCCGAAGAACTGCAACACCGAGCGGCTGGAGCGGGTCCGCGACGAGTTGGGCCTCAACGACCCCAAGCCCGAGCAGTACGTCAACTACATGAAGGGCATCTTCGTCGGCCGGGACCTGGGCAGTGCGCAGGGCGGGCAGTGCGACGCGCCGTGCCTGGGCTACTCGTACGTCAACAGCGAGGCGGTCAGCGACACGTTCGCCCGCGTGCTGCCGGTGACCCTGAGCATCGTCATCCCGGCAGCGGTCATCTGGCTCGTCCTCGGCGTCGGCCTCGGCATGGTCTCCGCGTTACGCAAGGGCACCGTGCTGGACCGGCTGTCGGTCGGTTTCTCCCTCACCGGCGCCTCGCTGCAGCTCTACTTCGTGGGCGCGGTGCTCCAGCTCGTCTTCGTCTACACCCTGCACATCCTGCCGACGCCGGGCTACACCTCGATATTCGAGAACCCGCTCAAGTGGGCCAGCGGCCTCGTGCTGGCCTGGTGGTCGTTGGCCTTCCTCTTCTCCGCCATCTACACCCGGCTGTCCCGGGCGCAGATGCTGGAGACGCTGTCGGAGGACTTCGTCCGCACCGCCCGGGCGAAGGGGCTGGCCAAGGGGAAGGTGTACGGCCGGCACGCGCTGCGCGCGGCGATCACCCCGATGGTGACGATTGCCGGGCTGGATCTCGGCTCGGCGTTGGGTGGCACGGTCATCACCGAGACCACATTCGGCATCCGGGGTCTGGGGCGGACGGCGGTGGATGCCGTCCGGCTCGGTGACCTGCCGACCATCATGGCCACGGTGTTGATCTCCGCGTTCTTCATCGTGCTGGCGAACATCGTGGTGGACCTGCTCTACGCGGCGATCGACCCGCGCGTCCGGCTCGGGTGATCGGGGGATTGTTGTCGGCCCGTTATTCGATTGAAATTTACCTTCGTGGGCTACTAGGCGAAGCTTTCCTTCATATTGGAAGATCGGAAGGAACGGAATCATGAGAGCCAGAGTGGTCGCTGCCGCGGGCAGTGCCGTCGCCTTGGCGTTGGCACTGGGCGCGTGCAGCAAGAACACCGGCACCAAGACGGACGTGGACAACAACCGGCAGACCACCGGGGTCATCGCGACCGACCCCAAGGACTCGCTCGGCCCTGCGGCCGAGGTGCCGGGGGCGACCAAGGGTGGCACCTTCACCATCCTGCGCGAAACGCAGATCTCGCACCTGGACCCGCAACGGGTCTACTCCTTCGCCGGGCTGATGGCCGCCCCGCTGTACGCCCGTTACCTGACCACGTGGAAGGACGACGGCAAGGGCAAGCTGACCCTCGTCGGTGACCTTGCCGAGACCCCGGGCACGAACGTCAACAACGACTGCAAGGTCTGGGAATTCAAGATCAAGGACGGGCTGAAGTTCGAGGACGGCCGGCCAATCACCAGCAAGGAGATCGCGTACGGCATCGCCCGCTCGTTCAACCCCGACCTCACCGGCGGCCCCACCTACATCCAGGAGTGGCTGGCCGACACCGCGCAGTACGACACCGCCTGGAACTTCAAGGCCAACAAGGGCTCCCTGCCCCCGGGGCTGACCACGCCGGACGACAAGACCCTGCGGTTCGAGTTCAAGAAGGCGCACTGCGACCTGCCCTTCGCCGCGTCGCTGCCGGCCACCGCGCCCCTGCCGCCGGACAAGGACACCGGCGTCAACGTGGACAACCAGCCGTTCGCCTCCGGTCCGTACAAGATCACGAAGCTGACGCCGGGCGTCGAGGTGGTGCTGGAGCGCAACGACCAGTGGGACCCGAAGACCGACCCGGTGCGCCACCAGTATCCGGACAAGTTCGTCTGGTCGTTTGGCACCACCCCGGACGCGCAGGCCAACCGGATGATCGCCGACAACGGCCCGGACCAGAGCGCGGTCGCCTTCAACACGGTGCCCGCCTCGCTGATCTCGCGGGTGCTCGGTGACGCGGCGCTGAAGAGCCGTTCACTGCTCTCGCCCACGCCGAGCGCCAACCGGCTCACCATCAACATTCAGCGGGTCACCGACCTCAAGGTGCGCCAAGCGCTCAACTACGCGATCGACCGGGACGGCCTGATCAAGGCGCTCGGCGGCGAGGCCGTCGCGTCGCCGCTGACCACGCTGCTGCCGCCGGCCACCCTCGGCTACGAGAAGTCGGACGTCTACCCGGCCGGCCCGAACGGCAACCCGGACAAGGCCAAGGAGCTGCTCGGCGGCAAGGAGGTCCCGCTGGTGCTCGCCGTGCGGGACGACGACCTGAACCAGCGGCTCGGCACCCAGCTGAAGAACAACCTGGAGAAGGCCGGCTTCAAGATCACGGTGAAGACGACCCCCGCGGACTCCTACCTGGACGACGTCAAGTCGAAGAACAACGCATGGGACATCTACCTCGACTCGTGGGCGGCTGACTGGCCCAGCGGCGCGGCGGTCCTGCCGGTCCTCTTCGACGGGCGCGGCATCAAGGCCGCGGGCAACAGCAACACGTCGTACATGAACAACGACGCGATCAACGCCGAGTTCGACCGGGTGCTGGCGATGGACCCGGCGGCCCAGGCGCCCGAGTGGGCCAAGCTGGACAAGAAGATCATGGAGGAGGTCGCCCCGGCGGTGCCGCTCTATGTGGACGTGTCCTTCAACCTGTACGGCTCCAAGGCCGGTGGCCTCTTCATCGAGAGCATTTTCGGCAACGTGTCCTTCGTCAACGCGTACGCCAAGCAGTAACCGCTCGAAAGCAGGGGCCCCTTCCTGACGCCAGGCGTCAGGAAGGGGCCTTTCTTTACAGGTGCCGGCGG
>NZ_JBSGJR010000284.1:0-8596 GCF_053605645.1 Micromonospora sp. NPDC003776 | reverse complement strand
CCTCGGGCCCGGCCGCCGCGCGGCCCATCGACCGGGGCCCGCGCCCGACGGGGCGGGGCGGGTACGCCGGTCGCCTTCCCATCGACGCAGGAGAGGTCCGGTGGCATGACACCCAGCCATCCAGTCCTGACCATGACCGGGATCAGCAAGTCCTTTCCCGGGGTACGCGCACTCGACCACGTGGACTTCCGCCTCTTTCCGGGCGAGGTCCACGCCCTGATGGGTGAGAACGGCGCCGGCAAGTCGACCCTGATCAAGGTGCTGACCGGTGTCTACGGCACCGACGAGGGCACCGTCACGCTCGACGGCGAGCAGGTCTCGTTCACCGGCCCGATGCAGGCCACCGCCGCCGGAGTGAGCACCGTCTATCAAGAGGTCAACCTGTGCACCAACCTCTCGGTGGCGGAGAACATCTTCATCGGCCGGGAACCCCGCCGGCTCGGCGCGGTGCGCTGGGGCGAGATGCGCCGCCGGGCCCGCGCGCTGCTGGCCCGGCTGGATCTGGACATCGACGTCAACACGCAGCTCGGCGGCTATTCGCTGGCCGTGCAGCAGATGGTGGCGATCGCCCGCGCCATCGACATCAAGGCCCGGGTCCTGGTCCTCGACGAACCGACCTCCAGTCTCGACGCCGGTGAGGTGGCGCAGCTGTTCCGGGTCATGCGGCAGCTGCGCGACGACGGCATCGCGATCCTCTTCGTCACCCACTTCCTCGACCAGGTCTACGGCATCGCGGACCGGATCACCGTGCTGCGCAACGGCCAGCTCGTCGGGGAGTACCCGACGAGCGAGCTGCCCCAGCTCAGCCTGGTCGAGAGGATGATCGGCAAGGAACTGCGCGTGCTGGAACGGCTCGACGAGCAGCCCCGGGGCGGCGTCGCCGACCGGGCCGAGGGCGCGCCGCTGCTGGACGTACGCGAGCTGGGCCGCCGCTCGGCGGTGGCGCCCTTCAGCCTGACCATTCGGAAGGGGGAGGTGGTCGGCCTCGCCGGCCTGCTCGGCTCGGGCCGTACCGAGGTGGCGCGGCTGCTGTTCGGCGCGGACCGGCCCGACCACGGCAGCGTCCGGGTGGACGGTACCCCCGCCGCACTGCGTACGCCGGTGGCCGCGATCGGCCACGGCATCGGCTTCTGCTCGGAGAACCGACGGGCCGAGGGCATCATCGCCGAGCTGTCCGTGCGGGAGAACATCATCCTCGCCCTGCAGGCGGCCCGGGGCTGGCTGCGGCCCGTTCCCCGGCGCAGGCAGGACGAGCTGGTCGAACGGTACGTGCGGGCGCTGAGCATCCGGCCGGCGGACCCGGACATCCCGGTCGGCAACCTTTCGGGCGGCAACCAGCAGAAGGTGCTGCTCGCGCGCTGGCTCATCACGGAGCCTCGCCTGCTGATCCTCGACGAGCCGACCCGAGGCATCGACATCGGCGCCAAGACCGAGATCCAGCGGCTGGTGGCCGAGCTCTCCGACGGCGGCATGGCGGTGCTGTTCGTCTCCGCCGAGTTGGAGGAGGTGCTCCGCCTCAGCCACCGGATCGCCGTGATGCGGGACCGCGAGATGGTCGCGCAACTCACCAACGACCAGAACGTCGACGCCGACCGGATCATGCAGCGGATCGCCGCCGGCGCGGGGCACGAGGAGGTGCCGTCATGAGCAACCGCACGGCCGGCTACCGGGCGTTGACGACCCACCGGCTCTTCTGGCCCGTCGTCGTCCTGGTCGTCATGCTGGTCGCCAACACCGTCTACCGGCCCGGGTTCCTGTCGGTCCAGCTGCGCGACGGCCACCTGTACGGCAGCCTGATCGACATCCTGCGGTTGAGCGCGCCGCTGATCCTGGTCGCGCTCGGCATGACGCTGGTGATCGCCACCGGCGGCATCGACCTGTCGGTCGGCTCGCTCTGCGCGATCAGCGGTGCCATCGCCTGCCTCTACATCAGCCGGCAACCCGACCAGAACAGCCTCGGTGGGGTGCTGACCGCGCTCGCCCTCGGGCTGGCGGTGGCCCTGGTGCTCGGGGCCTGGAACGGGGTCCTGGTCGCGGTCATCGGCATCCAGCCGATCATCGCCACGCTGATCCTCATGGTCGCCGGCCGGGGCCTCGCCCAGCTGATCACCGAGGGGCAGATTCTCACCATCAACTCCGACCCGTACAAGGCCATCGGCGTGGGACACCTGCTGACCCTGCCGCTGGCCATCTTCGTGGCCCTCGCCGTGGCCCTGCTGGTGGCCGCGGTGACCCGGCGGACCGCCCTCGGCCTGATCATCGAGTCGGTCGGCGGCAACGCCCGGGCCAGCCGCCTGGCCGGCATCCGGTCCGCGCGGATCACGTTCCTCGTCTACGTGATCAGCGCGGCCTGCGCCGCGGTCGCCGGCTTCATGATGACGGCCAACGTGTCCAGCGCCGACGGCAACGCGGCCGGCCTCTGGGTCGAACTCGACGCCATCCTCGCCGTGGTCATCGGCGGCACCTCCCTCGCCGGCGGCCGGTTCTCCCTCGGCGGCACCATCCTGGGCGCGCTGCTCATCCAGACCCTCACCACCACGGTGTACGCCATGAACATCTCACCGCAGACCTCGCTGCTGTTCAAGGCGGTCGTGGTCATCGCGGTCTGCCTCATCCAGGCACCGGGCTTCCGGGCCCGGTTCGCTCGCCGCCGGGGTCCGGCGGCCGCCCCCGCCGCCGTTTCCGAGCAGCCGAAGGAGCAGGTGCCGGCATGACCACCCTGTCCCTGTTGACCACCCGTACCTGGTCGCGGCTGCCCCGGCGGCACGTCCCGGTCCTGGCCACCCTCGCCCTGCTGCTCGTCCTCTACGGCGTGGGCGTCTCCCAGTACCGCGCGTTCTCCAACATCCAGGTGGTCTTCAACGTCTTCATCGACAACGGCTTCCTGCTCGTCGTCGCGGTCGGGATGACCTTCGTGATCCTCACCGGCGGGATCGACCTCTCCGTCGGCTCGGTCGTCGCGATGACCGCGATGGTCTCGGCGTTCCTGCTGAAGGAGGGGCTGCCCGCGGCGCTGGTGCTGCTCATCGCGCTGCTCATCGGCCCCACGCTCGGGTTCCTCATGGGCTGCGTGATCCACTTCTTCGACATCCAGCCGTTCATCGTCACCCTCGCCGGGATGTTCTTCGCCCGCGGCATGTGCACCTTCATCAGCGGCTCGTCCATCCCGATCAACGACGGGTTCTGGACCAGAATGTCGCAGGCACGGATCGGGAACCCCAGCGGCAACTTCGTCTCGATCAGCGTGCTGATCGCCTTCGCGGTGGTCGCCGTCGCCGCGTACACGCTGGCCTACACCCCGCTGGGCCGCAACGTGTACGCCGTCGGCGGCAACCCGCAGTCGGCGCTGCTGATGGGGCTGCCGGTGAGGCGGACCCGGATCGCCGTCTACACCATCAGCGGCCTCTGCGCGGCGATCGGCGGCATCCTGCTCTCCTTCTACACGCTCTCCGGCGCCCCGCTGATCGCGGTCGGCATGGAGCTGGACGTCATCGCCGCCGTGGTCATCGGCGGCACCGTGCTCACCGGCGGCTCCGGCTATGTCTTCGGCACGGTGCTGGGGGTGCTGGTCCTCGGGGTCATCCAGACGCTGATCACCTTCGACGGCAGCCTCAACTCCTGGTGGACCAAGATCGTGATCGGCGGCCTGCTCTTCGCGTTCATCCTGCTCCAACGTCTGATCGGAATCCGCTACCAGTGACCGACCATCTCGCGGAAGGCAACTCCATGGCAACGCAGGCTGAGCCTGAGATCTGGTTCCTGACCGGCAGTCAGGCCATGTACGGCGAGGACACCCTCCGCCAGGTGGCCGACCAGTCGCGGCAGATCGCGGCGGCGCTCGACGACTCGCCGCACATCCCCGCCCGGGTCGTCTGGAAACCGGTCCTGACCACCAGCGGCGACATCCTGCGGGTCTGCCGGGACGCGGCCGGACAGGGAGCGATCGGTGTGATCGCCTGGATGCACACGTTCTCACCGGCAAAGATGTGGATCGCCGGCCTGGACGCGCTGCGGACGCCGTTGCTGCACCTGCACACCCAGGCCAACGTCCTGCTGCCCTGGGACGAGATCGACATGGACTTCATGAACCTCAATCAGGCGGCGCACGGCGACCGGGAGTTCGGGTTCATCCAGACCCGGCTCGGGGTGGCCCGCAAGACCGTCGCCGGGCACGTCACGGACCCGCGGGTGGTGTCCCGGGTGGCCGCCTGGGCCCGGGCGGCCATCGGCTGGTCGGCGATGCGGTCGCTGCGGCTGGCCCGCTTCGGCGACAACATGCGGGACGTGGCGGTGACCGAGGGCGACAAGGTGGAGGCGGAACTGCGCTTCGGTGTCTCGGTGAACACCTACGGGGTCAACGACCTCGTCCGGGTGGTCGGGGAGGTCACCGACGCGCAGGTGGACGACCTGGTCAAGGAGTACGACGACAGCTACCGGATGGTGCCCGAGCTGCGCGCCGGCGGCGACCGGCACGAGTCCCTGCGCTACGCCGCCCGCCTGGAGCTCGGGTTGCGGGCGTTCCTCCAGGCCGGTGGGTTCCGCGCCTTCACCACCAACTTCGAGGACCTGGGCGGCCTGCGCCAGCTGCCCGGCATCGCGGTGCAGCGCCTGATGGCCGACGGCTACGGCTTCGGCGGGGAGGGCGACTGGAAGACCTCGGTCCTGGTACACACCCTCAAGGCGATGGCGGTCGGCGTCGACGGTGGCACCTCGTTCATGGAGGACTACACCTACGACCTCACCCCGGGCCGGGAACTCGTCCTGGGCGCGCACATGCTCGAGGTGTGCCCGTCCATCGCCGCGGATGTGCCCGCCGTGGAGATCCATCCGCTGAGCATCGGCGGGCGGGAGGATCCCGTGCGGCTCGTCTTCGACGCCGAGCCCGGTCCCGCGGTCGTGCTCGGTCTGGCCGACATGGGGGAGCGGTTCCGCCTGGTCGCCAACGAGGTCGACGTGGTGGCGCCGCCGTATCCGCTGCGCCGGCTGCCGGTGGCCCGGGCGGTCTGGCGTCCCCGCCCGCACCTGGCCGGGTCGGCCGAGGCGTGGATCACCGCCGGCGCCCCGCACCACACGGTGCTGTCCCGGGCGGTGGGGGTGGAGGAGCTGCACGACCTGGCCGAGATGAGCCGGACCGAGCTGGTCGTCATCGACGCCGACACGGACCCGCGCCGCTTCGCCGCGGAGATCCGCTGGAACCAGGCGTACTACCGGCTCGCCCGGGGGTTCTGAGCCGGCCTGCCGGAAACCCGGCCCGGAGCCGTCCCCGAGGAGGGCGACGGATCCGGGCCGGGCCGGCGGTCAGGCGACGGTGCAGCTGGGCGTACCCGACGGGCCGACGCCGGTGCCCTGGAAGCCGAAGTCGGTGCCGCCTCCGGCGCCGAGCTGGCCGTTGTAGTCGACGTTGCGGAAGTTCACCGTGCCGGTGGTGCCGCTGGCCTGCGCGCTCCAGGTGCCGGTGACGACCGTGCCGGACGGCAGGGTGATCCGTACGGTCCACCCGCTGATCGCGCTGGCACCGGCGGTGACGTGCACGTTGGCGACGAAGCCGCCGGTCCAGGACTGCAGCGACAGGCTCGCCGCGCAGCCGCTGCCCGAGGGCGGCGGGGTGGTGCTGGGCGGCGGCGTCGTGCTGGGCGGCGGCGTGGTGGTCCCGCCGGCGTTGAGGGCGTTCAGGACGGCGGTGTATGCGGGTTTCTTGTTGCCGTTGCTGTCGAAGAGCAAGGGGTTGTCTCCGCTGCGCCAGGAGTCGTTGTCGCGGACGCCCCAGGTGGTGATGCCGGTGCAGCGGGTGACGGCGAGGCAGGCCTTGGTCACCGACCCGTACATGGTGGCTTGGTTGGTGCCCTGGGTGATGTCGAGTTCGGTGATCTGGACGTCGACGCCGAGGTCGGCGAAGCGTTGGAGGTTGGCTTGGTAGTCGGCGGGCAGGGTGGTGCCGAGGTGGGATTGGAAGCAGACGCAGTCGATGGGTACGCCGCGGGTTTTGAAGTCGCGGACCATGTTGTAGATGGCGGTGGATTTCGGGTTGATTCCGTCGGTGTTGTAGTCGTTGTAGCAGAGTCTGGCGGTGGGGTCGGCGGTGCGGGCGGTGCGGAAGGCGACTTCGATCCAGTCGTTGCCGGTGCGTTGGAGGTTGGAGTCGCGGCGGGCGCCGCTGGTGCCGTCGGCGAAGGCTTCGTTGACGACGTCCCAGGCGTAGATCTGGCCGCGGTAGTGGGTGGCGACCTGGGTGACGTGGTTGGTCATGGCCGACCGTAGGGCGCTGCCGGAGAGGTTCTGTGCCCAGGCGGGCTGCTGGGCGTGCCAGAGCAGGGTGTGGCCGCGGACCTTCATGCCGTGGGCCTGGGCGTGGGCGACGATCTGGTCGCCGCCGGTGTAGCGGAACTGGTTCTGGGACGGTTCGGTGGCGTCCCACTTCATCTCGTTCTCCGGCGTGACCGCGTTGAACTCCCGGTCGAGGATGCCGGTGAACTGGCTGTCCGACAGCTTGAACGCCGGGACGGCGGCACCGAAGTAACGGCCCTTCTCCGCGGCGGCCGAGCCGAGGGTGGTGCCGGCATGCGCGGTGGTCGCCGCCGCGATCGTGGCGACGACCGTGGCGATCGCCGCGCCGACGGGTATCAGCGCCCGGCCCCGCGAGCGGGATCCGGTGGCGCGGTGGTGGGGACGGTGGTCCATGGGGTGCTGCCTTTCCGGGTGGGGGCCCCGGGGGCGGGGGGGCCCCCCCCCCGGCCCCCGCCCCCCCCCCCCCCCCCCGCGCCCCCGGCCCCCCCCCGCCCGGGGGCCCCCCCCCGCCGGCCCGCCGTGCTCCGGGCGCTCACCCGCGCCGAGCGGGTGCCGGCCGGCGTCACCGCCTGCCGACACACGGGCGGCGCCCCCGGGTCGGGAGCGCCGCCGCGAGGCCGGGCGGGTCAGCCGTCCAGACCGACGGGGGAGTCCGGGCGGTCCACGTCCACGAACTCGATCTCGTCCAGCTCCTGGGCCCGCGAGCCGGCGGCCCGGGCAGCGGTCCCGGCGGCCCAGCCGAGCGCCGCGCCGGCCAGGGCCGCGGCGATCAACAGGGTCCAGGGCAGCGCCGGCCGGCGGCCCGCCAGGGCGTCGAAGGCCAGGCCGGCCCGGCGGCGGGCCTCCTCGGCGGCGGAACCGACCAGGCCGGTGGCGTCGTCGGCCAGCCCCGAGCCGTTGCGGCGGGCGGAGCGGGCGGCGTCCTTGACGCTGTCCCCAGCGGAGTCGAGCGCGGAGACGAGTTGCTGCCACGCCTGGTCGGCGATCCGCTCGGGCCTGCTCCGGCGGTCCAGCAGAGTGCTTCCGAACATCGTGTTACCTCCTCGGGGTGCCGGAGCCCGGCGGGGGGTCGGGCTCCGGTGCTCATCCGGCGCGTGACGGTCTGCTCACGGCCCAGTGCCCACCCGGGACCCGGCACAAACCACTCCCGCCGCCCCCACCACCCCCGAACGGCGCAGGCCAGGAGGAAGCCGCCGAACGCGCCGGGGTCGGCTGCGAGCCGGACGAGCGGGATACCGCTACCCTGGGTCGGCGGATCGGCCGGGCCCGGTCGGTCGTTGAAGATTCAGACAACTTGTCGCAGGAAAATAGGAACTCGAAGCTCCGGATTGGGATGCCCAGGTGTGCCCAGTCCGCGAATTGCTCATCCCGAGGGGTGGCGACCGAGGCCGTCAGAGGAATACTCTCGGTCGCGGCCCGCGTACTGATGAGGCGCCCGTACGGGCGAGTGGAGGTGCTCGCGTGAGCCTGTCGATCGTGAAGTCGGTTGTGCCGGGTGGTGTCATCCAGATCGCCCCGCGGGGCGAGATCGACGTCGACACCGCGTACGAGGTACGGGAAGCGATCGCCGAGGTGCTCGCCAAGGGCCGTCCGTCCCGGATCGAGCTGAACATGCGGTTGGTCACGTTCATCGACTCCGTCGGCATCAGCGCCATGGTGGCCGGTTTCCAGACCTGCGAGGTCAGCGGCGTGAAGCTGGTGGTCACCGAGCCGAGCCGCTTCGTGCACCGGCAGCTCTGGGTCACCGGCCTGCTCGGCCTCTTCGGCGCTCCCGAGCCCTACTTCGCCGACAGCGGCTCCGAGGTCCTGCCCGGCGCCTGAGCCGCGCTCAGTCCCCGAGGCCGGACAGGTCCACGTCGGCGACCTCGGTCACCGCCCGGACGGCGGTGACGCAGGCGTACCCGGCGGCGAGCAGGGCCAGGTCGGTGCCGGGTTGGACGGACTGCCCCGGTTCCTCCAGCGAGGTACGGACGAAGCCGTGGCCGGTCTCGGCGACCGTCATCTGCACCTGACCGAAACTGGCCAGCGAGCCCCGCCGGACCCCGCGCAGCCGCCCGTGCGGCAGGTCGGGTGCGTTGACGTTGAGGACGCTCTCCACCGGCCCAGCCAGCAGCCGGGGCAGCAGGTCCAGGGCCACCCGGGCGCTGGAGCAGGGCGCGGTCGGCCTCTCCTCCGGCCTCACCTACACCCCCGGCATGTACGCGAACGACGCCGAACTGACCGAGCTGTGCCGGGTGGTGGCGTCCTACGGCGGCTACTACTGCCCCCACCACCGCTCCTACGGCGCGGTGACGGCTCCCGGCTGCCGATC
>NZ_JBSGJR010000283.1:0-8602 GCF_053605645.1 Micromonospora sp. NPDC003776 | reverse complement strand
CCTCGCGGGGGGGGGCCCGGGCGGGGGGGGCCCCCCCGGCCGCACGCCGGGACGGTGGTGGGGGTCAGCAGGTCGAGTTGGTCTGGGTGAGCAGGCCGAGCCGCCAGGGCAGACTGTTGTAGTCGCCGCCGGCGTTGGGGTCCATGCCCTGGTAGAGGTAGCGCAGGTTGCAGGGGCTGACGGTGAGGGTCTGGTCGTAGCCGCTGCGGATCATCTCGCCGTGGCTGATGTCGCGGGTCCAGGCGCCGCTGGGGAAGGTGACGTTGTTGGCCCGGACGAACGGGTTGCTCTCGGTGTCGGCGAGGGCGGTCCACGGTCCGGTGACGGCCGGGGCGGTCCAGGATCGGAAGTAGCGGCGGCCGTCGCTGCCGATCGCCTCGACGAGCAGGAGGTACTGGTTGCCGACGCGGTAGACGTTGGAGGCCTCGAACAGCCGGTTGCGGTTGCTGTCCTGCATCGCGATGACCGTGTTGGTCATGCCGTTGGGGAAGTTCGCGAGGGTGGTCTGCGACCGATAGAGGTGCCCGTTGTCGTCGGAGGAGAACAGGTAGCAGTTGGCGCTGTCGCAGATGACCCACATGTCCACCCAGTAGCCGCTGCCGATGTTGTCCTGGATGATCTGCGGCATGCCGCTGTAGAAGTTCTTCGGCGCGCTCCACCCGGCCGGGTTGCTGATGTCCGGGTTGGTGGAGTAGGACGCGTTGCCGGTCTGGTAGACCAGGTACCACAGCTTCTGCGGCGCGAAGTAGAACACCTGCGGGGCAGCGCGGTAGCCGGCACCGATCGGGGTCTGGTCGAGATAGGTGAACGGCGCCGAGCCGGCCTGCGACCAGTCCGTGAAGCTGGTGTAGACCAGGTTGTAGCCGGCCGAGCGCGCGGTGCTGGCGAAGACGTGGTACTTGCCGTTGTAGTACACGACCGACGGGTCCTTGATCCCGGCGATGCCGCGGCCGTCGTTCTTCGGGCCGATCAGCGCGCCGCTGGAGCTCCACCGGAAGCTGCTCGGCAGGCTGCCGGTCGGCGGGGGCGAACTCGGCGGGGGTGAGCTGGGCGGGGGCGAGCTGGGCGGCGGGGTGTTCGTGCCGCCCGTGCAGGTGGTGCCGTTGAGCGCGAAGCTGGTCGGCGCGGGGTTGCTGCCGGTCCAGGAGCCGTTGAACCCGAACGACACGCCGGCGTTGGTCGGGATGCTCGCGTTGTAACTGACGTTCGAGGCCCGCACCTGGCCGCCGCTCTGGGTGATGGTGGCGTTCCAGTACTGGGTGACCTGCTGGCCGGCGGCGTAGGACCAGGTGAGCGTCCAGCCGTTGACCGGGTCGCCCAGATTGGTGACGGTGACGCTGGCGCCGAAGCCGTCCTGCCACTGCGAGGAGACCTGGTAGGTGACCGCGCAACCGGCAGCCGTCGCCTCGGCGGGCAGGGTCACGGCCGCGGCGGCGGCGACCAGGCCCGCCGTGGCCGCGAGCGTAGCCGCCCTGATTTTCCACGTGATGGGCATCAAGGGTCCTTCCGGTGAGGGTGGGGGTGCCGGCCCGGACGGCGAAGGAGGCAGAGCACTGACGGGTACCGCGCGAAGGGTGCGGCTCACTGTGGCTGCCGGATGTCCCGCGGGTGCGGAGGATGGGACGGCGGGGGACCGGCGCACGTCCGGGACCTGTCACGACACGTCGACCCGGATGTGCCCGGTGCCCTTCGACGGCCGGTGAACCCGAACGGGAGATGCCCTCGGCTCCTGAGCGCCGAACATAGCATGTTATCGATAACAGCCTCAAGGGTGGACGGTCCCACGTGGAGGGTCGCCGCCGGGTGGTCGTCAGCGAGGTGATCGCAGGACCGGCAAGCATCTACCGATTGCGATGTTAGCGCTCACAGGATACGTTCGCGGGTGGGAGCGAAGGGCAACGCCCCGGCGTACCAGCCGGGACCTCGTCCGGTGCCGGGCCGCATCGGGCGCGTTCCCTGACGGGCGCCGAGCGCCATCAGGTCACGCTTGGCAACGAGGGCTACGACGTACGTCCACCACCGGGCAACCTCGCCACGCCGCCCTGAGCATCGGCTTCCAGGCCACCCATACCGGCAACACCGCCAGGCCCGGCTCGTTCACCCTCAACGGCGCCGCCTGCACCCTCGCCTGACGGCAACCGCCTGACCCGGTGCGGCGCGGCGTGCCCGCGCCGGGCCGCGACGGGCCGACCGCACGGATCCACCACCCCTGTCCCGCCGCCTCCCGCCGGCCGGACCATGACCTGCGACGGCGTACGCCGCCCGCGGGAAGGAGAACCATGAGACATCTCGCCTCGGCCCGCCGGTGGGCCGCCGGCGCCGCCGCCGGCCTGCTGCTGGCCGGTGCCCTGATCGGGCTGCGTCCCGCCACCGCCCTGGCCCTGGAGAACAGGGTGGCCCGCACCCCGGCGATGGGCTGGAACAGTTGGAACTCGTTCGGCTGCAACATCAACGAGTCGCTGATCCGGCAGTCCGCCGACGCCATCGTGAGCAGTGGGATGCGAGACGCCGGCTACCAGTACGTCGTCGTCGACGACTGCTGGTTCAACCCGAACCGGGACTCCGCCGGCAACCTCCAGGGCGACCCCGGCCGGTTCCCCAGCGGCATGAAGGCGCTCGGGGACTACCTGCACAGCAAGGGCCTGAAGTTCGGCCTCTACCAGGTACCGGCGGATCGGACCTGCGCGCAGTACTTCGGCTCCTATCCGGGCGCCACCGGCAGCCAGGGGCACGAGGCCCAGGACGCCCGGCAGTTCGCCGCCTGGGGCGTGGACTTCCTCAAGTACGACTGGTGCTCCCCGAACGGCACCATCGACCAGCAGGTCGCCACCTTCGCCAGGATGCGCGACGCGCTCGCGGCGACCGGCCGGCCCATCGTCTACAGCATCAACCCCAACAGCATCCACGCCAAGACCGGCCCGCAGCGCGACTGGGGCGACGTGGCCAACATGTGGCGCACCACCGAGGACATCACCAACGCCTGGGACACCGGCCAGACCAACGGCTACCCGATGGGCATCCAGAACATCATCAACGTCACCGTGCCCCTCGCCGGCTACGCGCGCCCGGGCGCGTTCAACGACCCGGACATGATGGAGGTCGGCCGGGGCGGCATGACCGACACGGAGATGCGCAGCCACTTCGCGATGTGGGCCGTGCTCGCCGCACCGCTGATCGCCGGCAACGACGTCCGGAGCATGACCTCGGCCACCCAGGGCATCCTGACCAACCGCAACTTGATCGCGATCAACCAGGACGGTCTCGGCCTGCAGGCCAGCCAAGTCTCCTTCGACGGCACCCGCCGAGTGCTGGCCAAGAAGCTGGCCAATGGGGACGTCGCGGTCGCCCTGTTGAACCAGGGCGGCGCCACCACGACGATCTCGACCACCGCCGCGGCCGTCGGCAAGAGCGGCACGAGCTTCACCCTGCTCGACGCCGCGACCAACGCCACCAGCACGACCAGCGGCACGATCTCCGCCAGCGTCCCCGCGCACGGCACAGTCGTCTACCGGGTCGCCGGTGGCGGGACGACCACCCCACCCCGACCACCAGCGGCACACTGGTCAGCGCCGCCTCCGGTCGGTGCCTGGACGTCCCCCAGAGCAACACCACCAACGGCACCCAGCCGGTCATCTGGGACTGCAACGGCGGCGCCAACCAGCGCTGGACCGTCGACGGAGACACTCTCCAGGCCCTCGGCAAGTGCCTGGACGCGCCGCTGAACGCCAGCCCCGGCACGAAGGCGGAGATCTGGGACTGCAACGGTGGCGCCAACCAGCGCTGGACCCGCAACTCCGACGGCACGATCCGGGCCCAGCAGTCCGGGCTCTGCCTCGACGTCAACGGCGCCGCCACCGGCAACGGCACCACCGTCATCCTGTGGACCTGCACCGCCGCGGCCAACCAGCGGTGGACCCTGCGTTAGTTTCGCCCACCGCCCGTCCCGGACCGGCCCGTCGGACCGGCCCGGGACGGGGTGGACCCGGTGCTGTGCGGTGGCCGCGGGCGGCCCGGCCCGGTCGCCGCTTCTCGCCGTTGAGTCTTGTTGATGCTGCGGCGTCCTGCTCCTCGACGAGACTGGCGAAGCAGAACGCTCAGCAGAGTTCGAGGGTGAGCAGCGGCTCGGCGAACACGGGCGCTGGTGCGTCCGGGTTCGCGGCGACGGCCTGCTCCAGCCGGCGGAAGCCCTCCTCCAGTTCGTCCGGACTGAGCTGCGCGAAGAACGACAGGGTGCGCAGGCGTAGCCGGTCGAGCATGTCCGCGTAGCTGCCCGGGGACGGTTCGGTGACCGTGCCGAAGTTGACCACGCGCCAGCCGGCCGATGTGAACATGGCGATGACCTCGTGCAGCGGCTGGAACAGCGCGCCGTCCGCCTCGTAACCACGGGGAAAGTGCGCCAGCCACCAGGGGCGGGGATGGTGGTCGCGGAAATTGGCGCGCAGAAGCAGCCGCCCACCGGGCCTGAGCACCCGGGCCAGTTCCCGGACTGCCCGGGGCTTGTCCTGGACGTGGTGCCAGGACAGGAACATGAGGGCGTAGTCGGCGCTGTCGGATGGCACCGGCATGTCCTCGGCGCTGCCGGCCACGTACCGCACGCCGGGATGCGGGGACTGCGACTGCGCGACCTCCCGCATGCGGGTCGACGGCTCGACACCGGTGACCGGCCCGAAGGTCTCTGCCAGTGCCGGGCTGAACCTGCCGGTCCCAGATCCGACGTCCAGCCCCGCCAACGGGCGCCGCTCGGGCAGCACCGCTTCGAAGGCGCTGATCCACACCTGCAGTTGCTGCTCGTTGAGCGCGCGGCCGCGCGCGTAGTCCTGGTACTGCTCGATGTCGTAGTCGATCGACCTCATCGCACCTCCCCGGTCAGGTGGACGACCGAAATCGCCGTACGGCGATATATCAGTCCGATACATCGGGACGCTATGCGATCCGCTCTCCTCCCACAAGGTCCCGGTAGGACCCCGGCAGCCTGACCGAGGACCCGCCATCGAGATAACGCCTTGTTGTCTCGTGGGCCGATATCTACGGTGGGGCGATGATCTCTCGACGGCTGGCGGTGGCTTTCGACGCGCACGATCCCGCTCGCCTGGCCCGGTTCTGGGCCGGCATGCTGGGCCGGGAAGTCGTCGAGGACGGCGATTCCGCGCTCCTGCCGGGCGGGGAGACCCAGGTCAGCCTCCGGTTCGTCCGGAGCGGCGCGGCGGACGTGGGGCCCCACCGCCGGATGCACCTGCACCTGACCAGCACCAGCCCGGACGACCAGCAGCACACGGTCGCGACGGCGCTGGAACTCGGCGGCGGCCACCTCGACGTCGGGCAGCGCCCCGAGGAGGGACACGTCGTCCTGGCCGATCCGGAGGGCAACGAGTTCTGCGTGATCGAGGCGGGCAATTCCTTCCTCGCCGGGTGCGGCGTGCTCGGGGAGCTCGCCTGCGACGGCACCCGGGAGGTCGGCCTCTTCTGGAGTCAGGCGCTGGGCTGGCCCCTGGTGTGGGACCAGGACCAGGAGACCGCGATCCAGTCCCCGCACGGCGGGACGAAGGTGGCGTGGGGCGGCCCGCCCGTGGCCCCCAAAGCGGTACGGAACCCGCAGCGCCTCGAACTCACCCCGGCCGGTGACCAGCAGGCGGAGGTCGACCGACTCGTCGCCCTCGGCGCCATCCGGCACGACAGCGGTGCGGACGGCGTCGTCGTGCTGGCCGATCCCGACGGCAACGAGTTCCACGTACGAGGGCACTGACCCGGGTGACCAGGTAGCCGAGGCGAAGCCTCAACCGGCGGGTGCCAGCGGGCCGGCAGGCCCCGGTAGCGTCCAGGTCATGAGTGAGGACACCTTCCGCTCGGTGAACATCGAGCGCACCAGCGTCGGCAAGTACGTCGTGCGGAACGCCCGTGGCGGGTCGATGTCGATCGGCACCGGCGATGACGGGAGCTTCACCCCGGTGGAACTGCTTCTCGCGGCCATCGGCGGTTGCACGGCCGTGGACGTCGACCTCATCACCAGCCGGCGTGCCGAGCCGACCCGCTTCTCCGTCGAGGTCTCCGGCGACAAGGTCCGGGACGAGGCCGGCGGGAACCGCATGCGGAACCTCAAGGTCGAGTTCACGGTGACCTTCCCGGCCGGCGGGGACGGTGACCGGGCGCGCGAGGCGTTGCCCCGGTCGCTGCAGCAGTCGCACGACCGGCTGTGCACCGTCTCCCGTACGGTCGAACTCGGTACTCCCGTTTCGACCGTCGTGGTTGGCTCCGGGGCGGCTGAGCCGGGGGAGGAGCAGGACGATCCTCGCTGAGCTGCGCGCGTCCTGATCGCGGCAGGCGGGGCCGGCGGCGTCAGCGGTGTCGTTTCCGTACAAGACGGCCGCCGCCACCGCTTCCTAGCATGGCCGTGCCGCCCCACCGCGGCATCGGACCCGGCGCTTCGCGCCCCGCTGGCCTTGAGGAGAACTCCACATGCGTGACCTGGTCTATACGGCGTTCATGTCGCTCGACGGCGTGGTGGACTCCCCGGGTGGTGGGCCGGGCGAGGACCACCGCAGCGGCGGATGGGCGGTCAAGGACATCGAGTTCGTACCCGATGCCTTCTCGCTGAAGGCGGAGGAGCTCGCGGACACCACGGCGCTGATGTTCGGCCGCCGCAGCTACCAGGCGTTCGCGCCCACCTGGCGCGACTCGGACGACCACGCCGCCTACAAGGAACTGCCCAAGTACGTCGTCTCGACCACGCTGCCCGAGGACACCCTGGTCGACGGATGGGGCCGGACGACCATCCTGCGCTCGGTCGACGACGTGGCCGAGCTGAAGCAGAGCGCGGGCGGGGCGATCTTCGTCCACGGCAGCGCGCAGCTGGCCCGCAGCCTGTCGGACGCGGACCTGATCGACCGGTACCACCTGCTCGTCTTCCCCGTGCTGCTCGGAGCCGGGAAGGGCCTGTTCAGCCAGGCCGACCGGGACAAGCAGGCGCTGCGTCTCCGGGATTCCGCCGCCTACCCGAATGGCATCGTCAAACTCATCTACGACGTGGTCGGCTGATCCAGATCCAGGCCGAGGGCACCACCGGCGCCCGCGCGCAGTTGCCGGGCCGTACGGCCGACGTATCGGTGCAGCGCGCGGGCCAGGTGCGGCTCGTCGAAGTACGACAACCCGGAGATCACCTCGGCGGCCGGGACGCCGGCGGCCAGGAGCGCCGCCGCGTGGCGTGCACGTTCGATCTGCCGTACGGCGCCCTGCGTCAGACCGGTCGCCGCCCGGAACCGGCGCTCGACCGTACGGGTCGACACCGCGGGACGACGGCCGCGGCGGATCTCGGCGACCAGCGGGTCACGGATCACCGCTCCGTCGTGGACGAGCCGGTCGACCAGGGCCTCGGCGTCGTCGGGGCCGGGGGTCTCCCAGCGGACACCGGCCAGCCGGAAGCTCCGGCGCGTGGCGTCCGGGAGTTCGGCACCCCCGTCGACCAGGGCCGGCGCGGGTACGGCCCGGAGCGACGTGCCCACCGCGAACTCGATGCCGACGAAGCTCGCGCCCTCCGGCACCGGCGCGGTGCCGGTCCTGGTCCCGGGCCCGGAGACGGCCGCGTACGCCCTGCCCTCCCGCTGCCAGAACACCAGACCCCAGCACGCCGTCGCGACCGACGTCATCTCCGTGACGTGCTCGCTGGTACAGGTCCACACGGTGTCGATCCAGGCGGAGTCGGACGCGCGCGTGGTGAACCGCAGTCCCACCCGAGGAGGATACGGGTGGCGCGGCCGATTCGTTGTCGCGGATCTCCGCCCGCCGTGGCCCGCTTCCTGCTCAGGATGGCGTGGGGGGCGGGTGATGAGACGTGTTCCGGGCCGGCGTACGCGGGGGAGGGGGTGGCCCCCGCCCGTCCGCGTGCCGCGTCGACGCCGCCGGTGCTGCGCCGCCCGGTGGCGCCGATGCTCGCGGCACCGGTCGACGCGGTGCCCGAGGGGCCGGGCCTGGTGCACGAGCCGAAGTGGGACGGGTGGCGGGTGATCGCGTTCCGCGACCCGGACGGGGTCTACCTGCAGTCACGGGCGGGACGGAATCTGACCACCTACTTCCCGGACATCACCCGGGCGATCCGCGCCGCGCTCGCGCCCGGGTTGGTCCTCGACGGTGAGCTGATCGTCTGGGACCGGGGCCGGACCAACTTCGCCCTGCTGCAGCGACGGGTCACCGCCGGCCGGGCGCTGTCGCGCGTGGTGCGCGAGCACCCGGCCCACTACGTGCTGTTCGACCTGCTCGCCGACGCCGGTGGGCAGGTGCTGCTGGATCTGCCGCTGGCGCAGCGGCGGGCCCGGCTGGCAGGACTGCTGGCCGACGCGCCGGCGCCGCTCACCCTGACGTCACCGATCTGCTGGCCAGCTTCGGCCACACCGACGTGATCGACCTCGGCGACATCACCACCGCCCGCGGCACGGAGATGCTGCTGCCGGTCTGGCTGCGGCTCTACGGCCGCCTCGGCACCGCCACCTTCAACTTCAAGGTCATCCGCTGAGACGCCGCTGGCCGGCACCCCGTGTTCGGGGTGGCGGCCAGCGGGGTGTTTCTGTGGGTGTCAGTTGTTCCAGTGCTGGGCGGCCACGTCGGCGGCCTG
>NZ_JBSGJR010000282.1:0-8606 GCF_053605645.1 Micromonospora sp. NPDC003776 | reverse complement strand
GCCTGGTGCACGAACAGGCACCGGCCGAGGTCCGCCCCGCGCAGGTCCGCCCCGCGCAGGTCCGCCCCGGTCAGGTCCGCGGCGCCGAGGTCCACGCCGCGCAGGTCCGCGCCGATCAGGCACGCGCCCCGCAGGTTGGCCCCGGACAGGCCAGCCCGGCGCAGGTCCACGCCGATCAGCACCGCCCCGCGTCGGTCCACGCCGGCCCGGCCGGCCCGGGCCTGCTCGCCGGCGCGGGAGAGCAGCTCGTTGACCCGCCCCCGGTACGCGTCGACGTCCACGGCGAGCAGCTCGTCCGGGGTGCCGTCGGTGAGCCGCCCGGTCTCGGCCAGCGCGGCCGTCAGGTCGTCCCGGAGCGGGCCGGCCGGGGTCAACGCGAGCGCCTCGGTGAGATACCAGAGCAGCTCGTGCAGCGGCCGCATCACGGTGAACGTGTCGAACATCCGGCGCGCGGTGGTCGGGTCGTCGCGCCAGTCCCGCCCACCGAAGGTGCCCTGCGCCAGGTGCTGGCCGGCCCCGAAGCAGTCGAAGACCGTACAGCCGGGGAAGCCGCGGGTCCGCAGGTCCCGGTGGATGCCGCAACGGGAGTCGCCGCGCAGGTTCGGGCAGGGCTGCCCGGCGGGCTTGTCGATCGCGAAGTCGGCGGAGGCGGCGAAGGCCGGCGCGACGCAGCAGATCCCGAAGCAGCGCGCGCAGTCGGCGCTCAGCTCGTGGCCAGGACCGGTCACCGGTCGCCGCTCCACCGCCTCCGACACGTCCCACCCCCGCCGCCACCACTCGCTGCCTGCCCGCCCATTCTCGGCTCCCGCCGACAGCCACCGGTCACCGGGTGCCGACCTCCGCCTCGGCACCCGAGCGGCGGGACAGCCGGAGACCGCCCCGATCCACCTGGCCAGCCGAGTTCCGTCAGCCGATCTTGGACAGTTGCCGTTCCCCGGGCACGGCAACTGTCCAAGATCTCGGGCGGGGCTCCGCGGCGGGACGGGTGCAAGGCGGGGCACTCGGACCTGAACAGGGCGATGAGGCCCTGTTCCGGCCCGGCCGTGCCGCCCGGCTCCGTATCGTGACGGTGACCGGGAGGGGGCGCGGGATGGACGAGGACGCGCGGGAGCAGGCCCTGCTCACCGCCCTCACCACGGAGCACTTCGCGCTCCAGACCTCGCGCAGCGCCACCATCACCGAGTCGGTGGGTCGGGCGACCATCTTCCTGTCGACGCTCTCCGCCGCGCTGATCGGCCTGGGTTTCGTTTCGGGCACCGGTCACCTGGTGCGGCCGTACCTGGGCGCGGTGCTGCCCACCCTGATCGTCATCGGGCTGCTCACCTTCGTCCGGCTGGCCCAGAACATGCTGGAGAACTCGCTGGACCTGCGCCGGATCCAGCGCATCCGGGCCTACTACCACCGGCGGTACGCCGCCGACCAGGAGTTCTTCGCCGACGCGGTGAGCGCCGGGGGCGGCTCGCGGGCGGCCTGGGCTGCGGTCGGCACCCGACCCGGTCGCCGGCACCTGCTGCTGACCGCCGCGGCGCTGGTCGGCGTGGTCACCGCGCTGCTGCTCGGGCTTGGCGTCACGCTGCTCGCCGGGTGGGGTGGGATGTCGGCTGGCCCGGCCATCGGGCTGGGTGTGGTGGTGGCGGTGGTGGTGTTCGCCGCCGAGATCGCGTACCTCAACCGGGTCTCCGTCTCGATGAACCGGTGAGCGAGCCGGCGCCCCGGGTGACGGGGTGGCAGGCGGCCACCCGATCGGAATGTCCGAACGGTTGACAACCAGAGCGACACCCCGCCTCGGTGCATTTCTGATCCGGTCGGACGACCGCCGGTAAGGATGACAACCGAATGGCGTCGTTATTGCAGCGAGTCATTGCGTAAACCGGATCGTTGTCAATGCCTGACAACCGATTCTGCCGTTACCGTATCGATTCAATTCGCTGTTCCAGAGCGGTTTAC
The DNA here is from genome assembly GCF_053605645.1 of Micromonospora sp. NPDC003776. NCBI lineage: Bacteria > Bacillati > Actinomycetota > Actinomycetes > Micromonosporales > Micromonosporaceae > Micromonospora > Micromonospora sp. NPDC003776. Next base: position 6,659 of record NZ_JBSGJR010000282.1, on the reverse strand, counting down.
GGTCGGGTGGAAGGACGTATTCGTCGCCGTCGGGAGGGATCCTCATGAGCGACCTTTCCCATCCACCGTCCCTGACCGCCGCCGCCGAGCCGGCGGCCCCGGACCCGGCCGTGGCGAGCGGGGACCCGGCGGCGACCGGCCGTTCGGAGATCGTCGGCCGGTCGCCCAACCAGCTCGCCTGGTTGCGGCTGAAGCGGGACCGGACCGCCCGGGTGAGCGCACTGACCCTGCTCGTCGCCGCGGTCGTCGCGCTCGGCGCCCCGTTGCTCGGCTGGCTCACCGGAATCGACCCGACCGACAAGTTCGTCGATCGGCTCAACGATTTCGGAATGCCCGTCGGGTACGCCGGCGGCATCAGTGCGAAACACTGGCTCGGCCTCGAACCGGGCAGTGGCCGGGACATCCTGCTGCAGTTGGTGTACGGCCTCCGTACCTCATTGTTCATCGCGTTCGCCTCGGCCCTGCTGGCGTCGCTCGTCGGGGTCGCGGTGGGGGTGGTCGCCGGTTGGGCCCGGGGCTGGCTGGACGGCCTGGTGAACTGGCTGATCGACCTCACCCTGGCATTTCCGTTCCTCATTTTCGCCCTCGCGGTCATCCCGATCCTGGAGGACCGCTTCTACTCGGCGCGGGAGTCCCCGTCGCCGGCCTTCCGGGTCGCCCTGATCGTCGCCACCTTCGGGCTGTTCAGCTGGACGTACACCGCACGGCTGGTCCGCGGTCAGGTGATCTCGCTGCGTGAGCGGGAGTTCGTGGAGGCCGCCCGGGCCGCCGGCGCCGGCACCGGGCACATCCTCTTCCGGCAGCTGCTGCCGAACATCTGGGCGCCGATCCTGGTCACGGTCTCGCTGAACGTGCCGCAGTTCATCGCCATCGAGGCCGCGCTGGCCTTCGTCAACGTCGGCGTCACCGAACCCACGCCGGACCTCGGCCGGATGATCTACAACAGCATCGGCTACGTGGCCAGCGACCCCTGGTACACCCTGTTCCCCGGATTGACGATCTTCCTGCTGGTCTTGGCGTTCAACCTCTTCGGTGACGCGCTGCGCGACTCGCTGGATCCCCGGTCGACCCGGTAACCCCCGGTCATCTACACGTCCGGCCGGCGGGGGCCGCCGGGCGGGAAGGGAGCACATCGTGCGAACACGAACCCGGACACTGACCGGTGTCCTCGCGGCGGCGCTGGTCGCCGCCGGTTGCAGCCCCACCACCGACGGCGGAGGTGGCGGCAACGAGAAGGCGAAGACCCAGACCGGCTCGATCTCCTACGAGGCGGCCGACAACCAGGGCCCGGCCAAGGCGGTCGACGGGGCCGCCACCGGCGGCACCCTCACGGTCATGCAGAACTCCGACTTCGAGCACCTCGACCCGGCACGCAACTACGTCAACGTGCAGCAGGTGACCGGCGGGCTGCTCTACCGGTCGCTCAACGGATACAAGGAGGACGGCACCGGCAAGCTGCTGCTCGTCGGTGACCTGGCCACCAACCCGGGCAGGGACGTGAACAAGGACTGCAAGGTCTGGGAGTTCACCCTGCGCGACGGCGTGAAGTACGAGGACGGCTCCCCGGTCACCAGCAAGGACGTCGCGTACGGGGTGGCCCGCTCGTTTGCGCCGAACCTCAATGAGGGACCGCACTACATCCAGCAGTGGCTCTACCCGGGCGGGGCGTACAACGCGAGCTACAAGGGGCCGTACGACGGCGGCAAGGCGGCGCCGGACGGCATCGAGACTTCGGACGACAAGACCATCCGGTTCACCTTCCCGGAGCCGCACTGCGACCTGCCGTACGCGGCGGCGCTGCCCACCACCGCCCCGGTGCCGGCGGCCAAGGACACCAAGGCCAACTACGACCTGCGGCCCTTCTCCTCCGGGCCCTACAAGGTCAAGTCCTACGAGCGGGACGTGGCGTTGGAGCTGGAGCGCAACCCGAACTGGGACGCGAAGACCGACCCGCTGCGCAACGCGTACCCGGACACCGTCCGGATCACCTTCGGCCTGGAGCAGGCGCAGATCGCCGAGCGGCTCGTCGCCGACGCCCCGGCCGACCAGGCGGCGCTGAGCTGGACCGACGTGCCGCCGGCCGTGCTGCCCCGGACCACCGGCGCCGGCGTGGTCGAGCGGGTGGTGAAGGGCCCGACGCAGTACACCTGGGTGCTGAGCATCAACACCCAGCGGGTCACCGACCTGAACGTGCGCCGCGCGCTGAACTACGCGGTGGACAAGGACGCCGCGCTAAAGGCCCTCGGCGGGCAGGCGGCCGGCTCGCCGGCCACCACGCTCATGTCGCCGACCACGGCGGGCTGGAAGAAGTACGACGTGTTCAACGCCCCGGTGACCGGTGACAAGGCGAAGGTGACCGAGCTGCTCGGCGGCAAGCGCCCGAGGCTGGTGCTCGCCCACTCCAACACGGAGCTGCGCACCCAGCAGGCCGAGGCGATCCGCAAGAACCTCACCGACATGGGCTTCGACATCGTCATGAAGCCCATCGACAACAGCAGCTACTACGACGAGATCGGCCGGAAGAACAACCCGTACGACCTCTACATGAGCGGCTGGGGCTCCGACTGGCCGACCGGCTCCACGATCATCCCCCCGGTCTACGACGGGCGGGAGATCGTGGCCGAGGGGAACAACAACGTCTCGTACCTCAACGAGCCGGCGGTCAGCACGGAGATCGACCGGGTCCGGGCCCTGCCCGCCGCCGAGCAGGACGCCGGGTGGATGGCACTGGACGAGAAGATCATGAAGGAGTACGTGCCGGTGGTGCCCTGCTACTACGACGCCACCTACGAGCTGCACGGCTCCAAGGTCGGCAACGCCTTCCTCAGTGACGCCTTCGGCATCATCTCGCTCAACGGCATCTACGTGAAGAAGTGACCACCCGTGGGGGCGGCCGCGTCCCGGCCGCCCCCGACGTCCACCGGGGGAGGTGCTCCCGTGTTCCGTTTCGTGATCCGGCGGCTGCTCGTCGCCGGGGTGACCCTGGCGGTGATCAGCCTGGTCACCTTCGGTCTCTTCTTCGCCGTGCCGAGCAGCCCGGCGAAGGTGATGTGCGGCAAGAACTGCACCGCCGAGGACATCGCTCAGGTCGAGCAGCGGCTCGGCATCGACCAACCGTTGCCCCGCCAGTACGCGGACTTCGTCAAGGGCGTCGTCGCCGGCCGCACCTACGGCTCGGGGGATTTCCGCCAGGACTGCCCGGCGCCCTGCCTCGGCTACTCGTTCCGCAACAACCAGCCGGTCACTGCGATCATCGTCCAGCGCGCCCCGGTGACCTTCAGCATCGTGCTCGGCGGGGCGGTGCTCTGGCTGACCCTGGGCATCTCGCTGGGCATGGTGTCGGCGCTGCGGCGTGGCACCGCCCTGGACCGCGCCGCGATCGGCGTGACCCTGGCCGGGGCGTCCATGCAGGTCTACTTCTTCGGGCTGATCCTGCTCTACCTGCTGGTGTACGCCACCGGGCTGCTGCCGTTCCCCAGCTACACCCCGCTGACCGAGAACCCGGTCCGCTGGGCGGTGGGGCTGCTGCTGCCCTGGATGACGCTCGGCTTCCTCAACTCGGCCCTCTACGCCCGGCTGGCCCGCGCGCAGATGCTGGAGACCCTCTCCGAGGACTTCGTGCGTACGGCCCGGGCGAAGGGGCTGCCGGCGCGGCAGGTGCACACCCGGCACGCGCTGCGGGCCGCGATCACTCCGATCGTCACCATCGCCGGCCTGGACATCGGCACCAGTCTCGGCGGCACGTTCATCACGGAGACCATCTTCGGGCTCCAGGGGTTGGGCAAGGCCACCGTGGAGGCGGTGCAGTTCCTCAACCTGCCGGTGGTGATGGCCACCGTGCTGCTGGCCGCGGTCTTCATCGTGGTCGCCAACATCGTGGTCGACGTGCTCTACGCGGTCATCGACCCGCGGGTCCGACTGAGCTGACGGGAGGGATCGACATGGTGCAGCTACCGGAGCAGCGCCCGGGTGAGGGCCCCTATCTGCGGGTCAGGGACCTGCGGGTGCGGTTCGACACCGAGGACGGTGTGGTCCGGGCGGTGGACGGGGTGTCCTTCGCCGTCGAGCGCGGTCGCACCCTGGGGATCGTGGGGGAGTCCGGGTCGGGCAAGAGCGTCACGTCGCTGGCGGTCCTGGGTCTGCACAATCCGAAGTGGGCGGCCATCTCGGGGGAGATCTGGGTGGGCGGCCGTCAGGTGGTCGGGCTGGCGGAGGAGGAGGTACGCCGGCTGCGTGGCCGGGACATGGCGATGATCTTTCAGGATCCGTTGTCGGCGTTGCACCCGTACTACACGGTGGGGCGGCAGATCGCGGAGGCGTACCGGGTGCACCACCCGGAGGCGGGGTGGCGGGAGGCGCGGGCGCGGGCGGTGGACATGCTGGGTCGGGTGGGGATTCCGCAGCCGGCGAAGCGGTACGAGCAGTATCCGCACGAGTTCTCCGGGGGTATGCGGCAGCGGGCGATGATCGCGATGGCGTTGGTCAACGACCCCGATCTGCTGATCGCGGACGAGCCGACGACGGCGCTGGACGTGACGGTGCAGGCGCAGATTCTGGATCTGCTGGCGGATCTGCAGGAGGAGTTCCGCTCGGCGATCATTCTGATCACGCATGACCTGGGTGTGGTGTCGCAGGTGGCCGATGACGTCCTGGTCATGTACGGGGGCCGGGCGGTGGAGCACGGGAGTGTGGCGCAGGTGTTGCGGCGGCCGCAGCATCCGTACACGTGGGGGTTGTTGTCGAGTGTGCCGTCGTTGCACGGTGACGCGGACGCGGATCTGGTGCCGATCAAGGGCAACCCGCCGAGCCTGATCAACCTGCCGTCGGGGTGCGCGTTCCACCCGCGCTGCCGCTACGCCGGCCGCAACGGCGACCGCTCCCGGACCGAGGTGCCCGAGCTGCGGCCGACCGCCGAGCCCGGGCACGAGGTGGCCTGCCACCTGCCGGAGGCCGCCCGGCAGCGCATCTACCGGGACGAGATCGCCCAGGTGGGGGTGGCCCGATGAGCGCGAGCGCGGTCAACGGTCAGCCGGTGACCCTGGGCCGGGGATCCGGCGAGGCCCTGCTGCGGGTACGGGGGCTGACCAAGCATTTCCCGGTCCGTGACGGGTTCCGCGCGAGTGGGGCGGTGCGGGCGGTCGACGGCTTGGACTTCGACGTGCGGCCGGGGGAGACCCTGGGGCTGGTCGGGGAGTCCGGGTGTGGGAAGACGACCACGGGTCGGATGCTGGTGCGGTTGCTGGAGCCGACGTCCGGGTCGATCGAGTTCGACGGGCGGGACATCACCCACGCCCGACGCCGGGACCTGCGGCCGTTGCGGCAGGACCTGCAGATCATCTTCCAGGACCCGTACGCGTCGCTGAACCCCCGCCACACCGTGGGGCGGATCGTGGCGATGCCGTTGCAGGTCAACGGGATCAACCCGCCCGGCGGGATCAAGAAACGCGTCCAGGAACTCCTGGAACTGGTCGGGTTGAACCCGGAGCACTACAACCGGTACCCGCACGAGTTCTCCGGCGGACAACGCCAACGCATCGGCATCGCCCGGGCCCTGGCCCTGCGCCCCAAGCTGATCGTCGCCGACGAACCCGTCTCCGCGCTGGACGTGTCCATCCAGGCCCAGGTCATCAACCTGCTCCGCGACCTGCAACGCGACCTGGACCTGGCGTTCGTGTTCATCGCCCACGACCTGGCCGTGATCCGGCACTTCTGCCACCGCGTCGCGGTCATGTATCTGGGCAAGATCGTCGAGATCGGCGACCGCGACGACATCTACACCCGCCCCCAGCACCCGTACACCCGGGCCCTGCTGTCGGCCATCCCCGACGTCACCACCCTCGGCCCCGCCGGCCGTATCCGCCTGACCGGGGACGTGCCCACACCGCTCAACCCACCCTCGGGCTGCCGCTTCCGCACCCGCTGCTGGAAAGCCCAGGAGCGGTGCGCGACGGAGGAACCCCCGCTGGTCACCCGCGAGGGCGGGAACCAGTTGACCGCCTGCCACTACCCGGAAACAAGACCCACCCTGGATGCTGTCGTGGGTCCTGAACCCGGCACCGACCCATGAGCCTGAGCCACGACGGGGCCGGGGCCGACCGTGCCCGGCGCAGGGATCAAGCCTCACCGCCCGGAGCCGGGCACGGTCCGCCCGGGACCCCACACCAGCTCACACCGAACGCCAGGAAGAAGGCAGCGTAGAAGCCTGCGGACCCATCAGCAGCATCCCGCCGTCCACCGGCCACGACGCCCCGGTCACGTACGCCGCCGCCGGCGAGGCCAGCAACGCCACCACCGCGACGATCTCGCGGGCGTCCCCGGGTCTGCCCACCGGCACGCCGGGGCGTTCCTCGGTGAACGGGTCGACGTCCTCCTGCCCGGTCATCGGGGTGGCGATCTCCCCGGGCGCGACCGCGTTGACCGTGATCCCGTCGGCGGCCAGTTCCTGCGCCATCACCTTGGTGAGCAGCCCCAGCCCACCCTTGGCCGCGCAGTACGCCGACGCGCCCACCCGGGGCGCGTGCTCGTGCACGCTGGTGATGCTGATGATCCGGCCGCCCCGGCCGGGGGGGCCCCCCCCCCCCCCCCCCCCCCCGGGCCGGCCCGAAACCCCCCCCACCCCCACCCCGAGCACCACACCCCCCACCCCCCCCACCACCACC
>NZ_JBSGJR010000281.1:0-8623 GCF_053605645.1 Micromonospora sp. NPDC003776 | reverse complement strand
GCGGTGCCCGCGGGCGCGATGGGCCAGGCCGGCACCAGCCAGGAGCAGGCCCTGGTCAAACCCCTGGTCGGCGGACTCACCGCCACCCCACCGGCCGAGGTCCCGGACATCGCGGTGCTGCTCTGGGGGCCGCTGCTGCGCGGAGCGGTGGTGAACGCCCGATGACCGGCAGAACCACCTCCGCGCTCGTCAAGCTGCTGGTCTTCGCCGCCGTCACGCTGCTGGCCACCGGCATGCTCGCCCAGACCCTCGGCGCGTTCCCACCCGACGGGGTCACCTACCGGGCCCGGTTCACCGACGTCACCGGGCTGCTGGCCGGCGACGACGTCCGCGTCGCCGGCGTCCGGGTCGGCAAGGTCAGCGACATCGCGGTCGTCGACGACTCCGTCGCCGAGGTGAGCTTCACCGTCGACCGGGACGTGCCGGTCGCCGCCGGGGTCCGCGCCGCCGTCCGCTACCGCAACCTCGTCGGGCAGCGCTACCTGGCACTGACCGAGGGGCCCGGCGACACCCGCCCGCTGCCCGCCGACGGGCTCATCCCGCTCAGCCAGACCAAGCCGGCGCTGGACCTGACCGTGCTGTTCAACGGCTTCCGGCCGCTGTTCACCGCGCTCAACCCCGACGACGTCAACAAGCTCGCGTACGAGATCATCCAGGTCCTGCAGGGGGAGGGCGGCACCGTCGCGAGCCTGCTGCGGCGCACCGCCTCGCTGACCACCACCCTCGCCGACCGCGACGCGGTGATCGGGCGGGTCGTCAGCAACCTCAACCAGGTCCTCGGCACCCTGGCCGCGCACGACGGCGACCTCGACCAGAGCGTCGCCCAGCTCCAGCAGTTCGTCTCCGGGCTCTCCGCCGACCGCACCGCCATCGGCGACGCCCTGGTGAACCTCGGTGAGCTGACCGACACCACCGCCGGCCTGCTGCGCCAGGTCCGGCCGCCGCTCGCCGCCGACGTGGCGGCCCTCGGCGACCTCGCCGGCACCCTCGACCGCAACGCGGCCACCATCGACTCCACCCTGGGCCGGCTGCCGCAGCGCTACACGCAGCTGACCCGCGTCGCCTCCTACGGCTCCTGGTTCAACTTCTACCTCTGCGACTTCGACGGCCGGGTCGCCGTCGCCGGCCAGCCGCCGCTGACCACGCCGGCCGTCAGCGCCACCGCCGCCCGCTGCGCCACCGGAGGCAGCCAGTGAAACCCTTCCGCGAACGCAACCCGGTCGTCGTCGGCGCGGTCGGCCTGGCCGTCATCGTCGCCGCGCTGCTCGGCGCCTTCCAGTTCGACCGGCTCGCCGCCCTCACCGCCCGCACGTACCAGGCGGCGTTCCACGACGCCAGCGGCCTGGCAACCGGCAACGAGGTCCGGGTCGCCGGGGTCCGGGTCGGCGTGGTCACCGCCGTCGACCTCGCCCGCGAGCCCCACCCGTACGTGCGGGTCCGGTTCCGGGTCGACGACGACGGGGTACGCCTCGGCCGGGACACCGGCGCCACCATCCGGATCAAGACGGTGCTGGGTCAGAAGTACCTCGCGCTGTCGCCGGCCGGGTCGGGGGCACTGCCCGAGCACGCGGAGATCCCGCTCGACCGCACCGCCGCCCCGTTCGACGTGGTGCAGGCCGTCACCGGGCTCGCCGACACCCTCGACAAGGTCGACACCGACCAGCTCGCGCAGGCGTTCACCACCCTGTCGCAGACCTTCGCCGACACCCCGCCCAGCGTCGCCACCTCGCTGACCGGCCTGTCCCGGCTGTCCCGCACCGTCGCCAGCCGCGACGCCGAACTGCGTTCCCTGCTCGCCCGCGCCCACACCGTCACCGGCGTGCTCGCCCAACGCGACGAGGAGTTCCGCAAGCTGGTCACCGACGGGGAGAAGCTGCTCGCCGAGGTCAGCCGCCGCCGCGACGCCATCCACCAGCTCCTCGTCGGCACCGACCAGCTCGCCACCCAACTGTCCGGGCTGGTCGCCGACAACCGCGCCCAGCTCGAACCGGCGCTGCGCAAGCTGCGCGACGTGGTCGCCGTCCTGCAACGCAACCGCGACAACCTGGAGCAGACCATCCGCCGGATGGGGCCGTTCGTCACCGCCTTCGCCAACGTGGTCGGCAACGGTCGCTGGTTCGACTCCTACGTCGACGGTCTGCTCCAGCCCTACCTGCCTGCCCCGGGAGGACGCTGATGCCCGGCCGGATCCAGCGCTGGCGGCGCCCGCTCGCCGCGGCCACCGTCCTGCTCACCGCCATCGCCGTGGGCGCCGCCGTGTGGCGGCACGAGACACCGCAGCGGCGGGTCGTCGCGTACTTCACCCGCGCGGTCGGCGTCTACCCGGGCTCGGACGTCCGGGTGCTCGGCGTCCGCGTCGGCGAGGTCGAGAAGGTCACCCCGCAGGGCCGGGTCGTCCGCGTCGACATGCGCTACGACCCCACCCTGCGGGTCCCCGCCGACGCCCAGGCGCTGATCGTCCCGCCCAGCGTGGTCAGCGACCGGTATGTGCAGCTCACCCCGCCCTTCACCGGCGGAGCCGACCTCCCGGACGGCGCCGAGATCCCGGTCGCCCGGACCGCCGCGCCGATGGAGATCGACGACATCTACGCCGCGCTCGACGAGTTCAACAAGACCCTCGGGCCGCAGGGCGCCAACGCCGACGGCGCCCTGTCCGACCTGGTCGGCACCGGCCGGGCCAACCTCGAAGGCAACGGGCAGCACCTGCACGACACCCTCGACGGCCTCTCCCAGGCGCTGACCACCCTCTCCACCGGACGCGGCGACCTGTTCGGCACGGTCGTCAACCTGCAACGCTTCACCACCACCCTGGCCCAGAGCGACCAGCAGGTACGCCGCTTCCAGCAGCAACTCGCCGACGTCGCCGAACAGCTCGCGGGGGAGAAGGAGGAACTCGCCGCGGCGCTGCGCAACCTCGCCACCGCGCTGGCCGAGGTGACCACCTTCGTCCGGCAGAACCGGACCGCGCTCACCTCGAACGTCACCGCGCTGACCGACATCACCCGGGTGCTGGTCCGCCAGCAGCGGGCCGTCATCCAGATCCTCGACGTGGCGCCGCTGGCCGTGGGGAACCTCAACCTCGCCTACAACCCGCGCTCGGGCACCCTGGACACCCGCGACAACGCCCTCGGCCCGTACGACCCCGTGACCTTCGTCTGCTCGCTGATGGCGGACCAGTTGCCCGCCGCCGAGGTGCCCGCCAAGTGCACCGCGCTCGCACAGACCCTGCACGCCCAGGGCAAACCCCTCACCGACCAGCTGCGCAAGCTGATCAAGCTGCCGCCCGGCGCCCCGGCGACCGGCGGGTCCTCACCGGGGTCCGCAAGCTCCCCCGGTGCGCCGACCGCCGACCAGGCGCCGGGCGGCTCCTCCACCACCAGCGATCCCACCCTCGGCGGCATCCTGCGAGGCGCGGCATGAGCGAGCGAGCGCGTCGTCCGCTGCGGTTGCTGGCCGCCGCGCTCACCGTGGCGCTGCTGCCCGCCGGCTGCGGCCTGCCCGACGTCGCCGACCTGCCGCTGCCCGGCGGCAAGCCGGCCGGCGCGGGCTACACCGTCACCGCCGAGTTCGCCGACGTGCTCGACCTGGTGCCCCGCGCCGCGGTCAAGGTCGACGACGTCACCGTGGGCTCGGTGGAGAAGATCTCCCTGTCCGGCTGGCACGCCCAGGTCCGGCTGCGCCTCGACCGCGCCGTACGGCTGCCCGCCAACGCCACCGCCGCGGTACGCCAGAGCAGCCTGCTCGGCGAGAAGTACGTGTCGGTCTCCGCGCCGCCCACCGAGCCGGCCCGCGGGCGGCTCGCCGACGGGGACGTCATCCCGCTGTCCCGCACCACCCGCGGCGCCGAGGTCGAGGAGGTCCTCGCCGCCCTCGGCCTGCTGCTCAACGGCGGCGGCCTGGCCCAGCTGCGGACCATCAACCAGGAGTTGGGCAACGCCCTGGCCGGCCGGGAGGCGGACCTGCGGGACACCCTCACCCAGCTCGACACGTTCCTCGGCGGCCTGGACCGGCAGAAGGCCGACATCGTGCGCGCCATCGCCGCGCTCGACCGGCTCACCGGCCGACTCGCCCGTCAGCGCCAGGTCGTCGGCGACGCGCTGGACTCCCTGGCTCCCGGCCTCACCGTGCTGGCCCGGCAGCGCGCCCAGCTGACGAAGGCGCTCACCGCGCTCGGCCAGCTCGGCACGGTCGGCACCCGGGTGGTCGAGCGCAGCCGGGCGGACACCGTGGCCAGCGTGAAGGCGCTGCAACCCATCCTCGAACAGCTCGCCTCGGCCGGCGACGACCTGCCGAAGTCGCTCGACTTCATGCTGTCGTTCCCGTTCCCGCCCAACGTGACCGGGGCGATCGTCGGCGACTTCGTCAACCTCTCCGTCACCGCCGACCTGGACGCCGCGAGCATCCTGTCCAACCTGCTGGCCGCCGCGCCCGCGCCCACTCCCGCCGCGCGGACGCCGCGGGCACCGGCCCAGACCGCGCCCCGGGCGCCCGCCGGCGGGCCGAAGGTTCCCGAAAAGCCCGGCGGCGGCCTGCCCGGCGTGCCCGAGCTGCCGCTGAAGTGCCTGCCCGACCTCACGCACCTCCCGGCCACCTGGACGCCGCCGAAGGAGTGCGGCCTGCCGGAGGGCTGCCAGCTGCTCAAGCCCGGCTCCACCGTGCCGATCGGCGGACTGCTGCTACCCACCGGCGTGGTGCCGGCGGGCACCGCGTTCCCCGCCGGGACCGAACTGCCGGACGGCACCGTGCTCACCGCCGACTGCGTACTGCCGGTGACCGGCGCCGTCACCGGCCAGATCGGCGACCTGACCGACGTCCTGGGTGGAGGGCTGCTGCCGTGATCGGACGCACCGTCAAACTCCAGGTGCTCGCCTTCGTGCTGGTGAGCATCCTCGGCATCGGCTACGTCGGCATCCGCTACGTCGGCCTCGGCGACCGGCTGCTCGGCAACGGCTACGTCCTCCACGTCGACCTGGCCCGCGCCGGCGGCCTGTTCGCCAACGCGCCGGTCACCTACCGCGGGGTGCCCGTCGGCCGGGTCACCGCCGTCGGCCTGCACGGCGACGGGGTCCGGGCCGACCTGCGCATGGACCGGGGGGTCCGGGTGCCCGACGCGCTGCGCGCCGTGGTCACCCAGCGCTCGGCGGTGGGGGAGCAGTACCTCGACCTGCGCCCGGACCGCGACGCCGGCCCGTACCTCGCCGCCGGGGCGGTGATCCCGGCCGACCGGACCGGCCTGCCGCTGGCCCCGGAGACCCTGCTGACCAACCTGGACGCCCTGGTCCGCTCGGTCGGCCCGGACGACCTCAGCGTCCTGATCACCGAACTGGGCACCGCGTTCGAGGGCAACGAACAGGCCCTGGCCCGGATCCTCGACTCCGGCGACGCCCTGCTCGCCGAGGCCGACACCCGGCTCCCCGAGACGCTCGCGCTGATCCGCGACGCCCGCACCGTGCTCACCACCCAGGCGGAATCGGCCGACGCACTGCGCCGCTGGTCGGCCGGCCTGGCGCAGCTCGCCGCCACGCTCCGTGCCGCCGACCCCGACCTGCGGCGGCTGCTCGCCGCCGGACCGCCGGCCGGCGCCGAGCTGCGCGCCCTGCTGCGGGGCCTGGAGCCGGACATCGGCACCCTGCTCGGCAACCTGGTCACCGTCAACGGGATCGCCGCCCGGCGGCTGCCCGGCATCGAGCAGCTGCTGGTGGTCTACCCGATCGCGGTCGCCGGCGGCTTCACCGTCACCCCCGGCGACGGCACCGCCCACCTCGGCCTCGTCGTCAACGCCAACGTGCCCCCGTCGTGCGTCTACCACGGCGGCGGCACCACGTGCAGCGCCCGCGACAAGGCCGCCGGGGCGAGCGTCCGCGGGGCCGGCAACGCGCCCCGACCCGGCGGCGCCGACCCGGCCCCGTCCGACCCCGACCCGCAGACCACCCCGGGGTACGACCCCGCCACCGGCCTGGTGCTCGGCTCCGACGGCCGCCCCCTGCAGTTCGGCGGCACCGGCGGCCAGTACCGCACCGCCGGAGACCAGTCCTGGAAACAGCTGTTGCTCGCCGGCCTGACCCCGTGACCGGCGTACCGGAGGAGGTGGCGGTGCCCAGCCGCAGGAACACCACACTGAAAGTCATCAAGGGCGCCCTGGCCGGCGGCCCGGCCCCGGCGCGCCGCCGGCTGGTCAGCCGCCCGCTGCCCCGGCCCGCCGAGCCCATCGAGCAGGTGCTCGAACGCCTCGACCGGGAGCCGGTGGAGGACCCGCTCGAGGGCGGCGACCTGACCGTGGTCGGCGACCCGGCCGAGGTCGAGGACCTGCCCGACCCGGACCCCGAGCCGGCCCGCACCGACGGCCCCACCACGGCGGCGGCCGACACCGACACCGACACCGACGGCCCGACCGGCTCGGCCGCCGCTCCCGCCGACGCCGCCGACGCCGGTCGGAAGGAGAAGCGGTCCGCGACCGCCGCACCCGGCCGACCGGGCCGGGGCCGAGCCCTGACCGCGATGCTGGTCGTGCTGCTCGCCGCCGCCCTCGCCGGCGCCAGCGTCTACGGCCACCGCTGGTACGTCGACCGGGCCACCGACCAGGCGCACCGGCAGGCCGTCGCCGCCGCCCGGCAGGCCGCCGTCAACTTCGTCTCGATCAGCGCCGCCAGCGTCGACCGCGACCTGCAACGCGTCACCGCCGGGGCCACCGGCGACTTCAAGGACGAGTTCACCCGGGGCCAGAAGCAGGTCCGCGCCGCGGTCGTGGAGAACAAGGTCCAGTCGCAGGGCAGCGTGCTGCGCGCCGCGCTGGTCTCCGGCGACCGCCGCCACGCGGTGGTGCTCGTCGCCGTCGACGCCACCGTCAAGAACGTCAAGGCACCCGACGGCCGCCCGTCGCACTACCGGATCCAGCTCGACCTGGTCCGGGACGGCGACTCCGGCCAGTGGCTGGTGTCCAAGCTCCAGTTCGTCGGCTGACCGGCAGGAGAAGACCATGCGAGTTCCCACCGTGCTGCGCCGCCGGCCCGCCCGGCCGCGCCTCGTACCCCTGCTCGCCGTCGCGGTCGTCCTCGCCGCGGCCGTGGCCCTCGCCGGCTGGATCGCCGACCGCCACGCCGGGCAGCGGGACCAGGCCGTACGCCAGGCCCTGGCCACCGCGCCGGCCGCGGCCAAGGCGCTCTTCTCCTACGACTACCGCACCTTCGACGACAGCATCGCCAACGGCCGCACCTTCGCCACCGGCGCCTTCGCCGACGAGTACGCGCAGACCACCGCCGCGCTCAAACCGACCGCCACGAAACAGCAGGCGGTGGTCCTGGCCGAGGTGTCCGCCACCGGCGTGGTCAGCGCCGAGCCGGACCGGGTGGAGCTGATGCTCTACCTCAACCAGTACCGGCGCAACGTCACCACGGCGGGGGAGAAGGTCGACCAGAACCGGGTGGTGCTCACCATGGTCCCGATGGGCGGCGAGTGGAAGGTGGTCAAGGCCACCGCCATCTGACCGGCGGGTTGCCCGGGTCTGCTATCCGTGGCGGCGTGTCCGTTACCGACCACGCGCCGACGCCGCGCCCCGCCGCGACCGACCCGGCATCCGGCCCGTACCCCGGGTCCACAGTCGCCGACCGGACAGCGGATGCGTCCGTTGCGCCGATGGACGGCAGCTCCGACGCGACCAGAATGATCAGCGAGACGGGGGTCGATGCCCGTTCCTGGATCGCCGTGGAGTACGTCGCATGAGCGGCTGGCAGCTGTCCGGCTACACCCCCGTCCGCCGGCTCGGTGCCGGGGCGTCCGGCAGCGTCCTGCTCGCCACCCACGACGCCACCGGCACCCCGGTCGCCATCAAATACCTGATCCGCGCCATCGGCGAGGACCCCTCATTCCGGACCGCCTTCCGCCAGGAGGCCCGGCTGCTGGCCGAGATCGACGACCCGCACGTCTCCCGGCTCTACGAGTACGTCGAGTCCGCCGAGGGCGCGGCGATCGTCATGGAGCTGGTCAACGGGGTGTCGCTGCGGCAGATGCTGCGCGAGCACGGCCCGACCACCCCCGAGTCGGCGCTCTGCGTGCTCAAGGGCTCCCTCGCCGGGCTCGCCGCCGCGCACAGCCACGGTGTCGTGCACCGCGACTACAAGCCGGAGAACGTGCTGGTCACCGGCGCAGGGCTGAGCAAGCTCGCCGACTTCGGCATCGCCATGCCGATCGGCCAGGGCTCCGACACCACGGTCTCCGGCACGCCCCGCTACATGGCCCCCGAGCAGTGGACCGGCGACCCGGCCAGCCCCGCCTGCGACATCTACGCGGCCACCGCCACCTTCTTCGAGTGCCTGACCGGCCGCCCGCCGTACGACGGGACGAACCTGTTCGCCCTGCGTGAGCAGCACGCCTCCGCGCCGATCCCCACCGCCCCGGCCCCGGCACCGGTGCACGAGCTGCTCCGGCACGGCATGGCCAAGCGGCCCGCGGACCGGCCGCAACCCGCCCAGGTCTTCCTCGACGTGCTCGACCGGGTGGCCGGCGCGGCGTACGGCCCGGAGTGGGAGGAGCGTGGACTGCGGGAGCTGGCCCGCCGGGCCGCGCTGCTCGCCGCCCTCTGGCCGTTCCCGGACGGCACCGGCGGCGCCACCAGCCTGGCCAGCAC
>NZ_JBSGJR010000280.1:0-8633 GCF_053605645.1 Micromonospora sp. NPDC003776 | reverse complement strand
TGAGGGCCAGCCGGGCACCGCTGGCGCCGAGCGGGTGGCCGAGGGCGATCGCCCCGCCGTTCGGGTTGACGTGCTCGGCGTCCTCGGGCAGGCCCAGCTCGCGCAGCACCGCCACGGACTGCGCCGCGAAGGCCTCGTTCAGCTCGATCACGTCGACGTCGGCCAGGCCCAGGCCGTACCGGTCGAGCAGCTTGCGGGTGGCCGGCACCGGCCCGATCCCCATGATCCGGGGCGGCACGCCGGCCGCCGCCGCGCCGGTGACCCGGGCCAGCGGGGTGAGCCCGTAGCGGGCGACGGCCGCCGCGGAGGCGACCAGCAGGGCCACCGCGCCGTCGTTGACGCCGGAGGAGTTGCCGGCGGTCACGGTGCCGCCCGCGCGGAACGGGGTGGGCAGCGCGGCGAGCTTCTCCAGGGAGGTCTCCCGGGGGTGCTCGTCGGCCTCGACCAGCTTCGTCTCGCGCTTCCCGGCCGGCACGGTGACCGGCACGATCTCCTCGGCCAGCCGGCCGTCGGCCTGCGCCTTCGCGGCGCGCTGCTGCGAGCGCAGGGCGAACTCGTCCTGCGCCGCCCGGTCCACGCCGTAGTCGGCGGCGACGTTCTCCGCCGTCTCCGGCATCGAGTCGATGCCCCAGCCCTGCTTCATCAGCGGGTTCACCAGCCGCCAGCCGATGGTGGTGTCGTAGACCTCGGCGGTGCGGGCGAACGCGGTGGTGGCCTTCGGCATCACGAAGGGGGCGCGGCTCATGCTCTCCACCCCACCGGCGACCACCAGGTCGGCCTCGCCCGCCACGATCGACCGGGCGGCGGTGGCCAGGGCGTCCAGGCCGGAGCCGCAGAGCCGGTTGACCGTGCTGCCGGGGACCTCCTCGGGCAGCCCGGCGAGGAGCGTCGCCATCCGGGCCACGTTGCGGTTGTCCTCGCCGGCCTGGTTGGCGCAGCCCAGGATCACGTCGTCGGTGCGGGCCCAGTCCACCCCCGGGTGGCGGGCGACCAGTTCGCGGATCACGTGGGCGGCCAGGTCGTCGGGGCGGACCCCGGCGAGGGCGCCGGCGTACCGGCCGATCGGGGTACGGACTCCGGCCACGAGGTATGCCACGGTCATCGACGCACGTCCTTCGGGGGTGGGAAGGGGCTGGCGGCGGGTCGCCCACCGGGTCACGGGGACGCCCGGCGCCAGGATATCCGCGTCCCGAACGGTTAGGTTGGCGGCATGGCCCGGGCCCAGTTCAGCGCAGAGAGCACCCGCAGCGGTGAGTTCGTCCGCCAGCCCAACCGGTTCACCGGTCGGGTCACCCCGCACTCCACCTCGCCGGAGGGCGGCGGCCCCGACGATCAGGACCGCTGGCCGCTGGAGGCCGGGCGGTACCGGCTGATCTGGTGCCGGGCCTGCCCGTGGGCGCACCGGGCCCGGATCGTCCGCAGCCTGCTGGGCCTGGACGAGGTGATCTCGCTGGGCACGGTCGACCCGATCCGGGACGAGCGGGGCTGGCGGTTCTCCCTCGACCCAGACGGCTTCGACCCGGCGCTGGGCATCGGCTTCCTCTCCGACGCGTACCTGGCCACCGACCCGGACTACACCGGCCGGGTGACCGTGCCGGCGCTGGTCGACACGCGCACCGGCCGGGTGGTCACCAACGACTATCCGCAGCTCACCCTGGACTTCTCCACCGAGTGGCGGCGGTTCCACAAGCCGGGCGCGCCGGATCTCTACCCGGTCGAGCTGCGGCCGGAAATGGACGCGCTGATGGCGGAGATCCACCGGGACGTCAACAACGGCGTCTACCGGTGCGGCTTCGCCACCTCCCAGGAGGCGTACGACGAGGCGTACCGGGCGCTCTTCGCCCGGCTGGACGCGCTGTCGGAGCGGCTGGCCGGGCGGCGCTACCTGATGGGCGACCAGCTCACCGAGGCGGACGTCCGGCTCTTCACCACGCTGGTCCGCTTCGACGTGGCGTACCACGGGCACTTCAAGTGCAACCGGCAGAAGCTGACCGAGATGCCGGTGCTCTGGGCGTACGCCCGGGACCTGTTCCAGACCCCGGGCTTCGGCGAGACGGTGGACTTCGACCACATCAAGCGGCACTACTACGGCACCCACGAGATGATCAACCCGACCCGGATCGTGCCGCTGGGTCCGGACCTGTCCGGCTGGACCACGCCGCACGGGCGTGGCTGAGCCCGGCGTCCTCCGGGCCGCCGCCGCGTCCGCCGCCGCCGGTTGCGTCCTCGCCGGGTCGGTCGCGGTGACGGTCGCCGTGGTCGCCGGTCCCGGTCCGGGCCTGACCGGGTACGTCAGCGAGGCCGGCGTCACCGACAGCGGATACGCCGGGGCGTACCGGATCGGGGTGTTCGCCCTGGCCGCGGCGCTGCTGCTGCTCGCCGTGGCGCTGCCCCCGGCGCTGCGGGCGGCGGCGGTGCTGCTCGCCGCCGGTGGGGTCGGCACGGTGCTGTCCGGGGCGGTGGCGTGCAGCGCGGGCTGTCCCCTGCCGCCCTTCGAGGCGGCCACCGTGGCGGACCTGGTGCACGGCGGGGCGAGCATCGCGGCGACCGCCGCCGTGGTCTTCGCCATGCTGGTCCTGCTCGTCTCCCCGGCGGCGGCCCGGCCGCTGCGCCGGATCGCCGGGGTCGCCGCGGCCCTCGCGTTGCCGCTCTCCGCCGCCGTCGGGGTGGCCATGCTGGCCGTGGGCCGGGGCGGCCTGGTCGGCGTACTGGAGCGGCTGCTGCTGGCGGTGGCCGCCGGCTGGGGGCTGGCCACCGCCGCCGCGCTGGGGCTGGCCCGCCGGTGAGGCCGGGCCGGGTGTCCCCGGCCCGGCACCGGGTCACGGCTTGACGGCGAGTACCGGTCGGTCGGCGTCGAGCAGGATGCGCTGGGCCGCGCTGCCCATGATCAGCTTGCCGACCGGCGAGCGGCGGCGCAGGCCGATCACGACCACCGAGGCGTCGACCGCCTCGGCCACCCGCACGACCTCCTCGGCGAGGTCCCCGGCGTGCGCCTCCTGGCGGAAGTCGACCTCGACACCGGCGGCCGTCGCGCGCTCGACGAGCGCCGCCACGGTGGCCTCATCGGCGAGGTCCGCGCTGACCGGCGCGCCCTCGCGCGCGGTGTTGAGCACCACCAGCCGTTCCCGGCGGCGGCCGGCCTCGGCGAGCGCGGCGGTGAAGGCCGCGTTCCCTTCCGGCGTGGGGATGTAGGCGGCGAGAACGGTCACACCAGCTCCTTCTCGGGGGACGCGGTGACGGACGGGGACACCGGCCGGCGCCGGCGGAGCGCGGCCCGCAGCGGCGGCAGCAGGGCCACGAGCAGGAACACGACGAGCAGGACCCCGGAGATCGGCCGGGTGAAGAAGCCGGTCGCGTCGCCGTTGAAGATCAGCAGCGAGCGGCGCAGCGAGTCCTCCAGCAGCGACCCGAGTACGAAGGCCAGCACCAGCGGACCGGGGTCGAAGCCCAGCTTCTTCATCAGGTAGCCGAGGGCGCCGAAGACGATCACCAGACCGATGTCGAAGACGCTGTTGCGCACCGTGTAGACGCCGATCAGCGTGATCAACACCGTGACGGGGGCGAGGATCGTGGCCCGCACCTTGAGGATCTTCACGAACAGGCCGACCAGCGGGATGCTCATGATCAGCAGCAGGATGTTGCCGATGTACATCGAGTTGACCACGCCCCAGAACAGGTCGGGGTTCTGCTCGACCAGCTGCGGACCGGGTGTCACGCCCTGGATCAGCAGCGCGCCGAAGATCACCGCCATGGTCGCGTTGGCCGGGATGCCGAGGGTCAGCAGCGGGATGAACGACGACGTGGCGGCGGCGTTGTTGGCCGTCTCCGGCGCGGCAACGCCCTCGACGGCGCCCTTGCCGAACCGCTCGGGGTGCTTGGCCCGGCGCTTCTCCAGCGCGTACGCGGCCAGCGAGGAGAGGGTGGCGCCGCCGCCGGGCAGGATGCCCAGCACGAAGCCCACCAGGGAGCCACGGCCGATCGCCCCGGACGACTGGCGCAGGTCGGCCCGCGACGGCCACACGTTCGCCACCGCGACCGGGGCCTGCGCGGCGCGATGGCGTTCCTCGAGGTTGTAGAGGATCTCGCCGAGGCCGAAGAGTCCCATGGCGATGGGAACGAAATCCAGGCCGTCGGCCAGCGACAGGTTGTCGAAGGTGAACCGCTCGGCGCCCGTGAAGCCGTCCTGGCCGACGGTGGCGAGCAGCAGGCCGACGCACGCGGCGATGACCGCCTTGAGGCGTCCGCCGCTGCTGATCGTGGCGACCAGCAGAATGCCGAGCAGGGCCAGGGCCGTGTACTCCGGCGGACCGAAGTCCAGGGCGAAGCCCGCCACCAGGGGGGCGACGAGGGTCAGGGCGATGATCGAGACGGTGCCGCCGACGAAGGAGCCGATGGCCGCGATGCCGAGTGCGGTGCCGGCCCGGCCCTGGCGGGCCATCGCGTGGCCGTCGAAGACGGTCACCACGGAGGACGCCTCGCCGGGCAGCCGCAGCAGGACGGAGGTGATGGTGCCGCCGTACTGGGCGCCGTAGAAGATGCCGGCGAGCATGATCACCGCGGTCACCGGCTCGATGCCGAAGGTGACCGGCAGCAGGATGGCAATGGTCGCGGCGGGGCCGAGGCCGGGCAGGACGCCGATCAGCATGCCGATGACGACGCCGATCAGGCAGTAGAGCAGGTTGGTCGGCTCCAGCACGACGCCGAAGCCATGGAGCACCGGGGCGAAATCCACGGACCCTCCTAGAACAGGTGCGGGATGGGGACCGAGAAGGCCGCCACGAACAGGAGATAGAAGGCGACCACCACACCCAGGCTCGTGAGGATCGAGGTGCGCCAGCCCTCCCGGCCGAGGACCCGCAGCCAGACGAAGGCGAGCAGGGCGGCCGGGATCTCGAAGCCGATCACGCTGATGACCGCGACGAAGACGACCATGGTGGCCAGGCCGCCGAGGACCAGCAGGCTGGCCCGGGAGAACCGCTCGGCGTCGGTGGTGCGCCGGGCCGTGGCGAGCAGGCCCAGGCCCAGCAGGACGAGCGCGCCGCTGACCAGTAGCGGCCAGGTGCCGGCCTCGGGGGCGCGGGCGGTCCCGAGGCCGAGCCTGCTGGAACCGACGAGCCCGGCGATGCCGAGCGCCACGACCGCCGCGGCGGTCAGGGTGTTGCTGAGCGTCCCGGCCGCGGGCGGGCGGCCCTCGTGCTCGGCTTCCTCGACGCGGTGGATCGCCTCCTCGAGGCTGAGCTCCGCGCCGACGGAATCACCGCCCCGGGGGATGGCCCCGGCGGCGGTGTCGCCGCCGGGGCTGCCCGGTGTTCCGTGGTGGATCGAACTCACTTCGACTCGCCAAGCTGGATGTTGTACTTCTGGACGACGGCGCGGTACTTGTCCAGGTTCGCGGTCCACTGCTTGCGCAGCTCCTCGCCGTCCACCTCGTTGGGGGTGAGCAGGTTGTCCTCGTTGAACTTCTTGTAGGCATCGGCCTGGAACGCCTTCTGGAACGAAGCGCGCAGGGCGTCGATGACCTCCTTCGGCGTGCCCTTCGGTGCGAAGATCGCCCGCGACTGCTGCACGGGCACGTCGTGGCCGGCCTCCACCGCGGTCGGGGTGTCGGGCAGGTAGGTCGGGCGCTTCTCGGCGAACGTCACGATCGGGGTGAGCTTGCCGGCCTTGACCTGCTCGATGGCCTCGCCGAGCTGGACCGAGCCGACGTCCACCTGGCCGCCGAGCACCGCGGTGAGAGTGGGCGACCCGCCCTTGAAGGGAACGGCCTTGGCCGGGATGTTCGCCTGGCGGAACAGCAGCTCCTGCGACAGCTGGCTGCCGGTGCCGACGCCGGTGGTGCCGAAGGTGATCGGGCGGCCGGCCTTGGCCAGGTCGTCGACGGTCTTGAAGCCGGACTTGGCGGCCGTGACCATCACGTAGTCGTCCTGGCTGATGCCGGTGACGATGTCGTAGTCGGCCATGTCGGGCGCCTGCCCGGCGGCGACGGCCAGCGGCGTGATGTAGGCGAGGCTGCCGTTGTAGACCATCAGGGTGTGCCCGTCGGCCTTCTTGCCGGCCAGCTCCTTGGCGGCCAGGCCGCCGTTGGCGCCGGGCTTGTTCTCGACGGTCACCGGGACACCGAGGTCGTTGGAGACCTTGTCGGCGAGCGCCCGCGCGATGAGGTCGGTGCTGCCGCCCGGGTCCTGGCCGACCAGGATGGTGATCGGTGCCTTGCCCGGGAACTTCGCGTCGTCGCTGGTCCCGCCCCCGACATTGCCGCCGCAGGCGGCGAGCGAGAGGGCCAGGACGAGCCCGGCCCCCGCCGTCGCCAACCGGCGTACGCGGTTGATCGTCATGTCGTTCTCCTCATTGACAGAGCCATGTTTCAGCGATGGGGCGCTGTGAGTCGGGTCACGGACGCCTGGATGACGGGAGCCTAGGGACCTCGACTCATGCCTGTCCAAATCCAATGCGGCATCAGTTGATACCTTCTTGACATGGCGTTCACGCTGGAGCAACTTCGCGGATTCGTCACCGTCGCGGAGGAGCTGCACTTCGGCCGCGCCGCCGCGCGGCTGCAGATGACACAGCCTCCCCTGAGCCGGCAGATCCAGAAGCTGGAGCGGGTAGTGGGCGCCCAACTGCTGGAACGGGACAACCGGGGGGTGGCGCTCACCGCCGCCGGCGCGGCGTTCCTGGTCGAGGCACGCCGGCTGCTCACGCTCGCCGACTCCGCGCCGGAACTGGCCCGGCGGGTGTCGTCCGGGGCCAGCGGCGTGGTCCGGATCGGGTTCACCGCGGCCTCGGCGTACGGGATCCTGGGCGGATTGCTGAACGACCTGTCCCGCGAGCTGCCCGACGTCGGCGTGGACCTGGCCGAGATGGTGACCCGGGAGCAGGTCGCCGGGCTGCTCAAGGAGGAGATCGACCTCGGGCTGGCGCGTCCGCCCTTCGACGAGCAGGCCTTCGGCTCGCGGCTGCTGCACCGGGAAGCGCTGCTGGTCGCGGCGCCCGCCGGTCACCGGCTGCTGGAGCTGGGGCGGCCCGCGACGGCGCCGGACCTGGCGGCGGAGCCGGTGGTCATGCACTCGCCGACCAAGGCCAAGTACTTCTACGACCTGGTCGCCGGGGTGGTGCCGATCGCCGCCGAGAACACCGTGCACAGCGTGAGTCAGGTGCTCACCATGCTCTGGCTGGTGGCGGCGGGCCGGGGGGTCGCGTTCGTGCCCGCCTGCGCGGCCCGGCTGCCGATCGAGGGGGTGGGCTTCGTCCCGCTGGAGACCCCCGCGCCCGAACCGGTGGAGCTGCACCTGTTGTGGTCCCGCGAGTCGAAGAATCCCGCGCTGTGGCGGGCGCTGGCGGCCCTGGAGCGACGATCGGACAACTCCTGATACCCCGAGAGCATCGCTCGATGCGGAAGCGCTCTTGGACATGCATCGTCACAGGTTCCTACGGTGATCCCGACCACCGTCCGCGCCGCCCGTTGGCGCGGACGCGGACCCGTCGGACCCAAGGACAGATCATCGTGACGCTGCTGCCTCCGGACGTTCTCGCTGACCGGCTGAAGTCGGGCCTACTCTCCTTCCCGGTCACCCACTTCGACGCCGACCTGCAGTTCGACGAGGCCCGTTACCGGGAGCACCTGGCCTGGCAGTCGAGCTTCGACGTCGCCGGCCTGTTCGCGGCGGGCGGCACCGGCGAGGGGTTCTCACTGTCCTCCGCCGAGATGGACCGCGTCGTCCGGGTCGCCGTCGACGAGGTGGCGGGCAAGGTTCCGGTCATCGCGCCGGCCACCGGCGGCACCGCGGTCGCCGTGGCCCAGGCGCAGGCCGCCCAGGCCGCCGGCGCCGACGGCGTGCTGCTGTTCCCGCCGTACCTCACCGAGGCCAGCCAGCGGGGCCTGGTCGAGCACATCAGCGCCGTGTGCCGGGCGACCGACCTGGGGGTGATCGTCTACAGCCGGGCGAACGCCGTGCTCACGGATGCGACCGTCGCCGAGGCCGCCGACCGCAACCCCAACCTGATCGGGCTCAAGGACGGCGTCGGCGACATCGAGCGGATGACCCGCACGTACGCCCGGGTCGGCGACCGGCTGATCTACATCGGCGGGCTGCCGACGGCCGAGACGTTCGCGCTGCCGCTGCTCCAACTCGGGGTCAGCACCTACTCGTCGGCGCTGTACAACTTCCTGCCCGAGTTCGCGCTCCGGTTCTACGCGGCCGTCCGCGCCCAGGATCGGCCGACCGTCTACCAGATGCTCACCGACTTCGTGATCCCCTACCTGGACATCCGGGACCGGTCCAAGGGGTACGCCGTCTCGATCATCAAGGCCGGCCTGACCGCGGTCGGGCGCGACGGCGGCCGCGTCCGGCCCCCGCTGGCCGACCTGACCGAGACCGAGCTCGCGGAGCTGACCACGTTGATCCAGAAGGTCCCGTGACCCCCTTCATCGACACCGAGAGGACGGCGATGACCGGCCGCACCCCGACCGTGACCCGGGTCGAGGCGGTACCCGTCGCGGGACACGACAGCATGCTGCTCAACCTCAGCGGCGCGCACGGCCCGTTCTTCACCCGCAACGTCGCCGTCGTCACCGACAGCGAGGGCCAGGTCGGCGTCGGCGAGGTGCCCGGCGGCGAGGCGATCCGCCGCAC
>NZ_JBSGJR010000279.1:0-8648 GCF_053605645.1 Micromonospora sp. NPDC003776 | reverse complement strand
GGGCGGCGGTGGTGCCGGGCACCAGTCCGGCCAGCGGCGCGGCGATGCCCCACGGGGTCTCCTCGCCGATGGCGATGTTGCGGGGCGGGGCGAACTCCACCACGTGCGCCGGGCCGTTCAGCGGCAGCCGGTCGGCCCCCGCGGTCACCCGCACCGCCCGGCGGGCGGCGGCCAGCCCGACCGGTGAGCCGTCGCCACCCCGCACCGGGGCGGGCCGGTCCGCCCGCGCGGCGACGCTCCACGCGGCGAGCTGGCCGACCCGCTTCGCCGCCTCGGCCAGCCGCTCCTCGGGCAGCTCCCCGGCGATCACCGCGGCCACGATGGCGTCGCGCAGCTCGGCGGCGTCGGCCTCGGTGGCCCGCTCCCCGCCGATGCAGATCGCGTCCACGCCGGCCGCGAGGGCACGCACCGCGGCGCCGGCGAAGCCGTACCGGTCGGCGACCGCGCGCATCTCCACCGCGTCGGTCACCACCACGCCGTGGAAGCCCAGTTCGTCGCGGAGCAGCCCGCCGAGGATGCCCGGGCTGAGCGTGGCCGGCAGCTCCGGGTCGAGCGCCGGCACCAGCAGGTGCCCGGTCATCACCGCCTGCACCCCGGCGGCCACCGCGGCCCGGAACGGGGCCAGCTCGACCGCGTCCAGCCGGGCCCGGTCGCCGCCGATGCGGGGCAGGTCGTGGTGCGAGTCGACCCGGGTGTCGCCGTGGCCGGGGAAGTGCTTGGCGCAGGCGGCGACGCCGCCGGCCTGGAGTCCGCGCACCCAGGCGGCGGTGTGCCGGGCGACCAGGGCCGGGTCGGGGCCGAACGAGCGGACCCCGATGACCGGGTTGGCCGGGTTGGAGTTGACGTCGGCGTCGGGGGCGTAGTCGAGGGTGACGCCGAGGGCGGCCAGCTCGGCGCCGAGATCGCGGGCGACCTCCTCGGTCAGGCCCTCGTCGTCGACCGCGCCGAGAGCGAAGTTGCCGGGCCGCGAGCTGCCCCGCGCCGACTCGATCCGGGTGACGTCGCCGGCCTCCTCGTCGATCGCGACGATCACGTCGGGCCGCTCGGCGCGCAGCGTCGCGGTGAGCGCGGCGAGCTGGTCGTGGTCGACGACGTTGCGGGCGAACAGGACCACCGAGCCGAGCCCCTCGCCGAGCCAGCGGCAGACCCAGGCCGGCGGGGTGGTGCCGACGAACCCGGGTTGCAGGACGGCCGCGGCCAGGACCGCCAGGTCCGGGCTCGCTCCCACGATCCGCTCGCTCATGCGCTGTCGTACCCCCGTCTCCCCACGGCCCGCCGCCCCGGCGGTGCTGACATGGTCACACCCGCGTCCCTAAATAGTCAACATTCCTAACTGTTAGCTGCTGGCGGACCCGGCACCGGAGTGGGAGAGTGCGACCATGCACCCCGCGCTGCTCGCCGACGCCACCACCGCGGCCGACATCCCCGGCGTACGCCTGCTCGGCCTGGTGGTGGGAGGGCTCTTCCTGCTGATCGCGATCCGGGCGATGTTCCGCCGCTGACCGGCGTTCCGACCCCGCCCCGCGGGGGTACGGCGAGGGGATCCGTCCGTACCGGCGAGGGGGAAACGTGAAGATCGGCTACTTTCTGTCCAGCGAGGAGTACACCCCCGCGGAGCTGCTGGAACAGGCCCGGGGCGCGGAGCGGGCCGGGTTCGAGGCACTGTGGATCTCCGACCACTACCACCCCTGGGTCGACGCGCAGGGCCAGAGCCCCTTCGTCTGGTCCACCATCGGCGCCCTCAGCCAGGTCTGCCGGCTGCCGGTGACCACCGCGGTCACCTGCCCCACCATGCGCATCCACCCGGCGGTGATCGCCCAGGCCGCGGCGACCAGCGCGGTGCTGCACGACGGCCGGTTCGTGCTCGGGGTGGGCACCGGCGAGGCGCTCAACGAGCACATCCTCGGCGCCGCCTGGCCGCAGGCCGACGTCCGGCTGGAGATGCTCGAGGAGGCGGTCGAGGTGCTGCGCGAGCTGTGGCGTGGCGACTTCCTCAACCACCACGGGAAGCACTACAGCGTCGAGCACGCCCGGATCTACACCCGGCCGGACACGCCCCCGCCGATCTACGTCTCCGGCTTCGGCCCGAAGTCGATCGAGCTGGCCGCCCGGATCGGCGACGGCTACATCAGCACCATGCCGGACGCGGACATGGTCCGCCGGTTCCGCGACGCCGGCGGCGGGGACAAGCCCTGCCAGGCCGGCTTCAAGGCGGCGTACGCCGACAGCGCGGACGAGGGCGCGCGGATCGCGTACGAGCGCTGGCCCAACGCCGGGGTGCCGGGCGAACTGTCCCAGGTGCTCCCCTCGCCGCGGCACTTCGAGCAGGCCGCGCAGCTGGTCCGGCCGGAGTTGATGAAGGAGTCGTTCGTCTGCGGCAACAGCCCCGAGGCACACCTGGAGATGATCGACAGGTACGCGAAGGCCGGCTTCGACGAGGTCTACGTGGCCAACACCGGACCGCACTGGCCGGGCCTGTTCGACCTCTACCAGCGCGAAGTGCTGCCCCGGCTGCGCTGACCGGCACGGTTTCGGGGGTGATCGCCGGGGGTACCTGCGGCCACTGATGAGACTGACCACGCACTCCACGACGTTGCGCCGCGCGGCGCGCAGCCTCTTCGGCTGGACCGCGCTCCGGCCCAACCAGCTGGCCGCCATGCGGGCGGTGATGAAGCGACGCGACGCCCTGGTGGTGCTCCCCACCGGCGCCGGCAAGTCGGCGATCTACCAGATCCCGGCCAGCCTGATCCCCGGCCCCACGGTGGTCATCTCGCCGCTGCTGGCCCTCCAGCAGGACCAGATCGCGGCGCTCAACGAACGGCAGCGACCCGAGCTGCGGGCGGTGCGGATCAGCTCCGACGAGACCGCCGCGCAGCAGGCCGAGGCGATCGAGGAGGTCCGCCGGGGACGGGCCGAGTTCCTCTTCATCACCC
The DNA here is from genome assembly GCF_053605645.1 of Micromonospora sp. NPDC003776. Classification (NCBI taxonomy): domain Bacteria; kingdom Bacillati; phylum Actinomycetota; class Actinomycetes; order Micromonosporales; family Micromonosporaceae; genus Micromonospora; species Micromonospora sp. NPDC003776. Next base: position 5,715 of record NZ_JBSGJR010000279.1, on the reverse strand, counting down.
CGGAGGCGCTGAGCAACCCGGACCGGATGGCCGAGGTCCGGTCGCTGCAGCCGGCCCTGGTGGCGATCGACGAGGCGCACTGCATCTCGGCCTGGGGGCACGACTTCCGCCCGGACTACCTGGCGCTCGGGCACCTGATCGAGGGCATCGGCCGGCCGCCCGTGGTGGCCCTGACCGCCACCGCCTCCCCGCCCGTACGCGACGACATCATCGCCCGGCTCCGGCTGCGTGAGCCGGAGGTGGTGGTCTCCGGGCTGGACCGGCCGAACCTCTTCCTCGAGGTGGCCCACTGCCCGACCGACGACTACCGGTGGCGCCGGCTGATCGCCCTGCTGCGCGACGACAAGCGCCCGGGCATCATCTACGTGCCGACCCGGCGGGCCGCGGAGGAGCTGGCGGGCCGGCTGACCGACGCGGGCTTCCCGGCGGAGTTCTATCACGGCGGCATGCCGACCAACGCCCGGCACGAACTGCACGAGGCGTTCCTCGCCGACCAGGTGCCGATCATGGTGGCCACCTCGGCGTTCGGCATGGGCATCGACAAGCCGAACATCGCCTGGGTGGTGCACATGGCGCTGCCCGACTCCCCGGACAGCTACTTCCAGGAGATCGGTCGCGCGGGCCGGGACGGGGAACCGGCCCGGGTGCTGCTGCTCTGGCGGGCCGAGGACGTCGGCCTGCAGCGGTACTTCACCGGCGGCCTGCCCGACGAGCGGGAGCTGCGGGAACTCGCCGCCCTGCTGCGCAAGCAGCCCCGCACCAAGAAGGAGCTGCGCGAGCTGACCGGCCTCGGCCCGCGCAAGCTCGGCCAGTACCTGTCCCTGCTGGAGCAGGTGGGCGCCGCCGAGCCCCGCTCCCGCCAACGCATCGGCGCCCCCCGGTACGCGCCGGCGGCCGCCGAGTCCGGCCGGGCGGCGCTCGCCGAGGCGGAGCGGCAGCAGGCGGTCACCCGGTCGCGTACCGACATGATGCGCGCCTTCGCCGAGACCACCGGCTGCCGGGGCCAGGCGCTGCTGGCGTACTTCGGCGAGCAGATGCACGACGTCTGCGGGCACTGCGACAACTGCCACGCCGGCACCAGCGTCGCGGACGACCGGGCGGTCGGGCCGTTCCCGGTGCACAGCCAGGTCCGGCACCCGGAGTGGGGCGCCGGGCTGGTGCTCAGCTACGAGGAGGACCGGATGACGGTGCTCTTCGACGAGGTGGGGTACAAGACGCTGTCGGTGCGCGTGGTGTCCGAACAGGGCCTGCTGACGCTCGACTAGCCTGACCCGGGCACCGCGGCGGTGCCCGTCGACAACGACGACCACGGCGAAAGGGGCTTGATCGTGATCGAGCAGCCGGCGTACACCGGGTTCGGTTTCTCCGACGAGGAGTGGGGCCTGCTGGTCGGGCTGCCGCAGGCGGTGCTCACCGCGGCGAGCGCGGCCGAGTCCGACGGCACCAAGCGCACCATGACCGAGAACGCCGCGGGGCTGGAGACCATCTCGGCGGGGCGGGAATCGGCCAGCCCGCTGGTGGCCGCCGTCGCCGGTGAGGTGGTGACCCGGGTGGGTGACCCGGAGGCCGGGGCGGAGCTGCCGGTCATCACGCCCGCCGAGCCGCAGGCGATGATCGACGACGTGCTGGCCCGGGCCGGCCAGGCGGCCGCCCTGCTGTCGGCCAAGGTGGACGAGGGGCAGGCCGGGGCGTACCGGCACTGGCTGGTGGAGATCGCCGAGCAGGTGGTCACCGCGGCGTCCAGCGGCGGCATCCTGGGGCTGGGCGGAGACGTGGTCAGCGACTCCGAGCGGCGCTTCCGGGACCGCCTCGCGCACGTGCTCAACGACTGACCCCACCCCTGTCGCACAATGGACGCCCCGCGGCGGTCGCGCCGGCCTCGCGGGGCGTCCGCCATGGTGGAGGGCGGACCACCACGGGGAGCATCATGGACGGGAAGCTGAACCGACACATCCTGGACACCGAGCAGGTGCCGCCGCCCGACCGGTTCGGGCTGTGGCTGGACCTGCTCGCCAACACCCCCGGGCTGGTGCGGGTACGCACCGAGCACGCCGACGACTTCGTCGCGCGGGTGGAGACCATCGAGCTGGGGCCCCTCCAACTGGTCCGCCACCGCTACCCCTCGCTGGACGCCGTCCGGACCCGGAAGCTGATCGAGCGCTCCGACGCGGACTGCTATCTGCTCGCGCTGACCCTCGGCGGCAACGCCAGCGTGGAGCAGGCGGGGCGGCGCAGCCTCTGCGGCCGCGGCGACCTGACCTTCTACGACTGCGCCCGCCCGCACGAGCTCAGCCATCACGGTAACGACCACGGGCGCGCGGCCTCGAGCTCCATCGTGGCCTTCATCCCGTACGACGCGGTGCCGGTGCCGCACGCCCGGCTGGCTCCCCTGTTCGCCGGGCGGATGTCCGGCACCGAAGGGATCGGGGCCCTGCTCGCCGACTACCTCGTCCAGCTCACCGCGCATCCCGAGCAGTACCACGCGGCCGACGCCGAGCGGCTGGGCGGCATCGGGCTGGACCTGATCTCCACGCTGCTGGGCCGGCACCTGGTCGCCGAGGACGCGGTGCCCACCGAGGTGCGGCGCCGGGCGCTGCTGGCCCAGGTCCGCTCGCACATCCGGCAGCATCTGGGGGACCCGTCGTTGAGCCCGCAGTTCATCGCGGCGGCGCACCACATCTCGGTCCGCTCGCTGCACCGGATCTTCGAGGAGGAGGAGAGCGGCGTCGCCGCGTACATCCGGCACCAACGACTGGAGCGGTGCCGGCGCGACCTCGCCGACCCGGCGCTGCGCGACCAGCCGATCCAACTCGTCGCCGCGCGCTGGGGGTTCCGGGACAAGGCCCACTTCAGCCGGGCGTTCCGGGCCGCGTACCAGGAGACCCCGCAGGCGTACCGGACGCGCCAGCTGGAACAGGCACGGATCGTCAACAGCGGGGCATCCGCGGTCAACTCGTAGCCGACATACTGGTGGCGGGCCGACCGCCGGGTGACCGGCGCGCGGCCCACTGGTATCGGGGGGCCGTGGCGAGGCGCCCGCGACGGACCGTCGCGGGCGGCCGCCCGGTGCCGACACCCGCACGGCGCCCCGGACGCTGCCGAACTCCGGCCCCGTCGTGCTTCCCCCCAGGACCGGCGACGGGGCCGGTCAGGCCGCCTCCTCCTCCAGCAGGGTCAGCACGGCCTGCTCCACCGACTCCCGGGGCATCTCCGGCGCCACCGGCGCGAGCACCCCGTCGTGGTAGAGGTCGACCACCCGAGGGTCCACGTAGGACGTCCGGGCCACGGTGGGGGTGTTGCCGAGCAGTTCGGCGACCGACCGCATCACCGCGGTCACCGCGCGCCTGCGGGCCGTGGCCGAGCGTTGCCGGCCGACCGTGGCCAGCTCGGTGGCGGCCAGCACGGTGGCGTGCCAGGTGCGGAAGTCCTTCGCGGTCATCTCGCCGCCGCTGGCGTCCCGCAGGTAGTCGTTGACCTCGTCGCTGCGCACGTCCCGCCAGGCCCGGCCGTCCCAGTAGCCGAAGAGGCGCTCCTGCGCGCGCCGCCGGCGGCGCAGGTTGGCCAGCACCTGGCACAGCTCCGGGTCCTCGATCCGGCGGACCTGCTCGATGCCGCCCTTGGCCGGGAACTCGAGGACCACGCAGCCGCGCCGGGAGCGGGCGTGCTCGGGACGCAGGGTGGCGACGCCGAAGGTGGGGTCGTCCCCGGTGGCGTACTGGTCGCTGCCGACCCGGAACATGCCCATGTCCAGCAGCCGGGTCACGGTGGCGAGGATCCGGTCCCGGCGCAGGCCACGCAGCGCCAGGTCGTGGTCGACCCGGTCGCGCAGCACCGGCAGCCGGTGCGCCACCTCCAGCACGTGGTCGAACTTGGCCTCGTCCCGCTTCTGCCGCCACTGCGGGTGGTAGAGGTACTGCTTGCGCCCGGCCGCGTCGATCCCGGTGGCCTGGATGTGCCCGTTGGGGTACGGCGAGATCCACACGTCCTGCCACGCCGGCGGGATCACCAGGTCGCGCAGCCGGGCCAGCTCGTCGGGGTCGCGGACCGGCTCGCCCTTCGCGTCGACGAAGAGCCAGCCCTTGCCGCGCCGCCGGCGTCCGTACCCCGGCCTGCCCGGATCACTACGCCGCAATCGCACCGGAGACCCGCACCGCCTGTTCCGCGTCGTCCACGGCGGCCAGCACCTGGTCCACCTCGATGGCCGCCAACGTCGGATGCGTTCCTACCCCGCCCCCAGCACGCCAATCCCGCTCGATTCCGGGCTCGTGCGCGACCCCGAGCACGCGGTGCCGGGGACGGTCCGGCGGCGGTCCCCAGTGCCCCGGGGGCACCGGGCCGAAGAGCACCACCGAGGCGGTGCCGTACCCGGTCGCCAGGTGGGCCACCCCGGTGTCCCCGCTGACCACCAGCCGGGCGTCGGCGACCAGGGCGGCCAGCTCGGCGAGGCCGGTCCGGCCGGCGAGCACCGCCGCCGGCGGGAGCCCGGCGGCGGCGGCCACCCGGCCGGCCAGCTCCCGCTCGTCCGCGTTGCCGGTGACCACCACCCGGTGGCCGCGGGCGACCAGCGCCCGGCCGAGCGCCGCGAACCGTCCCGCCGGCCAGCGCTTCGCCGGGACCTTGCTGCCCGGGTGCAGCACGGTGGCGCCGGCCGGCACCCCGGCGGCGGGCGGCCGGCGCAGCGCCAGGTCCGCCGGGTCGGCCGGCAGGCCGTACGCGTGCAGCAGCCGGCACCAGCGGTGGACCTCGTGCTCGTCGTCGTCCCAGACCGGCCCGCCGGGGTGTGGGGCCTCGCGGTTGCGGTAGGCGAGCAGGCGGCGGGGTCGGGTGGCGGCGAGCGCCCGGTGCGACTGCGGGCCCCGGCCGTGCAGGTTGACCGCCACCTCCGGCGGCGGGCCCGGCCACGCCAGCCGTTCCGGGCCGGCGGTCGGCAGCACCCGGTCGACCGCGCCGACCAGGTCGGCCAGCGGCGCCAGCCAGGCCGGCGCGGCCAGCACCAGCTCCCGGCCGGGAAAGGCGGCCCGCAGGCCGCGCAGCGCCGGCACGGCTGTGGCGAGGTCGCCCACCCCGAGCGCCCGCAGCACCAGGATCACGGGTACGAGGACTCCTGCTCGGCGCAGACCACCAGCTCCCGTACGGTGCAGCCAGCCGGCTGGGAGAGGGCGAACATGACCGCGGCGGCGGTGTCGGCGGGCTCGTTCAGCGCCGCGTCCGGCCCGGGGCGGTACTGCGCGTCCCGCTCGTCGAAGAAGGCGGTCCGCATCCCGCCAGGGATGAGCAGGGTGACCCCGACCGTGCCGGCCAGCTCGGCGGCGAGCGCCCGGGTGAAGCCGACCACCCCGAACTTGGCCGCGCAGTAGGCGGTGGCGTCGCTGACCGCCTTGACCCCGAGGGTGGAGGCGACGGTGACGATGTTGCCCCGGGACGCCGTCAGGTAGGGCAGGGCGGCCCGGATCACCGCCGCCGTGGCGAGCAGGTCCACGGCCACGATCCGCTCCCAGGTCTCGGCCGCGACGTCGGCCAGCTTGCCGGGGACGTCCATGCCGGCCGCGGTGACCACGGCGTCCAGGCCCCCGGAGCGTTCCGCGAGCTGCCGGGTGGCCGCCTCGGCGGCCCGGGTGTCGGCCAGGTCGCACTCGACCCAGGGCACCCCGTCGGCCGGCCGGTGCCGGTCCAGGACGAGGGGGCGACCGCCGGCCGGGGCCACCGCCGGGACCA
>NZ_JBSGJR010000278.1:0-8655 GCF_053605645.1 Micromonospora sp. NPDC003776 | reverse complement strand
GCGGTCCCGCCAGGCGCGCACGGTGAGCGCGAACGCGGTCGCCAGGGCGAGTTGCGCGGCGGCGACGAGGCCGTACCCCCAGCGCCAGCTCAGGCCGGCGCCCATCACCCCGGTCATGATCAGCGGGCCGATCGCCACCCCGAGCCCGAAGAACGCGTGCATCCAGTTCATGTGCCGGGGTCCGAACGCGCCGGCCGCGTACGCGTTGAGCCCGGCGTCGATCGCGCCGGAGCCGAGCCCGAGGAGCAGGGCGAAGCCCACCATGAGGGCGAGCGCGGGGGTCAGCGCGTACCCGGTGAGGGCCACGCTGGCGAGCAGGGTGCTGCCGGCCAGCAGCCAGCCCACACCGAGCCGGGCGAGGGTGAACCCGGCGAGCACGCTGGAGGTCAGGTAGGCCACCGTGCCGGCGGTGAGCACCACGCCCACCGCCTCGGTGGGCACGCCGAGGTCGACCCGGATGGAGGGCCAGCCCACCCCGATCAGGCCGTCGGGCAACCCGAGGCTGACGAACGCCAGGTAGGCGAGGAGGAGCAGGGACGGGCGGGGCGGGGAGGTGCGGGACACAGCGTGCCATCCTGCCGCGCCGGTCCCACCCCGGAAAAACCGCTAGCCGCCCCGGCCGCCCGACGCCTCCCCCGAAACGCCAAGAAACGTGGCACGAAAGGTCGAGAAAACAGTCAGCCCATTCAGAATCGGCCGAACGGGGGACGGCGATGGGCCGGTCCCGCGCAAGACTTTCGGGATGCAACAGGGCACCGGTTTCCTCACCCCTCGTCAGCGCCGCCTGGCGTGGCTCGGCTTCCTGCTGGCCGCCATCCAGGCGCCCGTCGCCGCCAGGTTCACCACCGACAGCTCCTGGCTGTTCAGCCTGGTGGTGGCACTGATGGTCGCGACGGTCATCATCGCTGACGACACCATGCGACGCCAGCCGGCGAACGCCCGCTCCTCCGACTAGCCGGCCGCGCCGGGGCGCGCCTCGTGCCCCGGCCGCCCCGGGCTGCGCCGCCGTTCCTTCATCTCCGCCTCGTAGAGGTGCCGGCGACCGCCGACCAGCCGGTCGCGGGCCTGGCGGTCCAGCTCCCGGAAGAGCGCGTAGTAGCCGTCGTCGAAGTCCTCGACGATCTGGAAGGTCCAGCGTCCCGCGATGACGTTGCGGCCGAGCAGGTCCCGGTCGATCCGGTCGGCCAGGTCGTGGTGGCCCGCGGAGCGGAACAGCGCCAGCGCGTCGTCCAGCATGAGGTCGGCGTGCCCGATCAGCTGGTGCAGCGAGTAGAGGTGGCCGCGCGCCCGTTCCACGGTCTCCAGCGCCTCGCTGAGCTTGCCGAGCGCCTCGATCGTGGCGTCACTCACACCCGCCGGCCGGCGGTGCGCCTCATCCGGTCCGTCCACCGTGCCCGTCCCCTTCCCGTCCGGCTGGGCGCGCTCGCGCCGAACGCCCGGTTTCCCTTTGCCCCCGCACGGGCGGGTCAATCCCCCCGGCGGAGCCCGCGCCTCACCCGGACGACCAGGGCATCGGCCGGTCGGACGAGGCCGGCCGCGGGGACGCGGGGCTAGCCTCGGTCACCATGCGCGTGTCTGACAACCGGGTGGCGACCCGCTCCGCGGCGATGTCCGCGCGGACTACCCTCACCACGCTCACCACCGTCGTCGGCACCGCCGGCCTCGCCGCGGCCGCGGCCAACCCCGGCCTGCTCGCCGTGGTCGACCAGCACGCCGCCGGGGTACGGGACAGCCTGCACGGCGACCACCGGCCGCTGACCGTCGCGGCCCTCGCCGGGTACGCCGAGGGGGTCCGCGCCGCGGCCCTGGACCACGGCTGGCAGCCGCCGGCCGGACCGGTCGACTGGTCGCAGCCGGACTGGCTGTTCACCCGCCTGCTCGCGGTCTGCGCCCTGGCCCGCTCGCTGGACCCGCGTCACCTGGCCTGAGGACACGGCGAGGGTGCCCGCGATCGCCCCGCGGACACCCTCTCCCGCCCTGCTCCGACTCCGTCAGCCGTTCGGCCGGCCGAACTGCTCGGTCTCCTCGCCCATGGGCCGGTACTGTCCGGCGCCGGACATCGACGACTGCGGCGCCGTCGGGCTGGGCTGCCGGCCCCGGTCGGCCATCTGCCGCTCGTAGTCGCTGCGGCCGGCACCCTGCGCCTGCCGCTGCTCGCGGATCGCGCGCGACTCCTCCGCCATCCGGTCGAGCCAACCGCCCCAGCGGTCCTGCATCGGCTTCACCAGACCACCGCCGACGCCCACGATCAGGATGCCGGCCACCGTGGCGAGCACCGCGATCAGCACCGGCGTGGTGACCGTCGTGGCGATGCCCACCTGGTTCAGCGCGGCGATGATGCCGAGCGCCAGGATGAAGACCGCCGTCAGGTCGGCCAGCACCCGGCCGTACGACAGACCGCCGAGGAACCCGGTGATCAGGTCGCGGACCGCGTTGGCGATGGCAGCGGCGATGACCACGATGATGATCGCCACGAAGGCCCGCGGCAGCCAGGAGATGACGCCCCGGATCAGGTCACTGATCGCGTTGGGCCCCCACACGCCGAAGGCGAACTGCAGGGTGAACAGCAGGACCGCGTAGTAGGCCAACTTGGCCAGGATGTCACTCGCGTCGTACTTCGTTCTCTCGAGGGCCCGTTTGATGCCGCCGCGTTCGACGGCCTTGTCGAAGCCCACCCGTTCCAGTGCCACGTCCACGATCTTGAGGACGGCTCGGGCGATGAGCCATCCCACCACGAGGATCACGATGAATGCGACGGCCCTCGGGATGAAGAGCAGCACCGACTTCCAGAACTCGGTCAGGGCGTACCCGATGTCCACCTGCCCGACCGCGAGGGTTTTCTGCATGATGTCCCTCCTGTCACGTGAACTGCGACCGCCCGCATACCCGGTGCTTCCGGCAGCACGCCGCGCCGGCCGCGGCAATTTCCCGACATGTCCCCTCGAACCGGCCCGGACCTGCCCGGACAGCCCTAGCGGGTCGACCCGGTACGCCATCCCGACACATGATCGGAACGTCTTCGCCACGCTCCGGATAGGCTGCGGTCATGCCAGGCACCGTCGGGCGGGTACCCACCCCGTCAGCCCCCACCCCGGGAGCTTCGCCGCAGCGCGGCCCGGGCACCCCCGGGCCGGCCGGCGCGGTGCTGGCCCATTCCTGGGCGGCCACCCCGCTCGGCGCGCCCGAGAGCTGGGACCCGGCGGTGCGGGCCGTGGTCGACCTGGTGCTCGCCTCCCCCGTGCCGATGGCCCTGCTCTACGGCGAGGACCTGGTCCTGCTCTACAACGACGGGTACGCCGAACTGATCGGCGCCCGGCACCCGGGCGCGCTCGGCCGGCCGGCGGCGGAGGTGTACGCCGACATCTGGCACGAGCCGGGCGCCGGGGAGGTGCTGGAGCGGGCGTACCGGCGGGGTGAGCCGTTCCTGGAGCGGGAGGCCGTGCTGCCGGTCGACCGGCGCCGGGGCGGCGCCGAGCCGGCCGTGTTCACCCGGGGCTACTCGCCGGTCCGGGACAGCTCCGGCCAGATCGTCGGCGTGCTCACCGTCGCCGCGCAGACCACCCACGTCACCCAGCAGTTGCAGAGCCTGAGCGACTTCGCCGCCGCGCTCTCCGGCACCCTCACCCTCGACGACGTCGCCCGGGTCGCGCTGCGTTACTGCCTGGACTCCTTCGACGCCGACCGGGCCGCCTTCCTGGTGGACGAGGGCACGGCCTGGCGGATGGTCCGCCGGGTCCGCGGCGAGCTGCTGGACGAGGCCGACGAGCGGCTCCCGCCGCTGTGGCGCCGGCTGCCGGCCGACTCGGCCGTCCCGACCGTGGTGCCCGCCCGCAGCGGGGTGCCCTCCTTCGTCACCGACGGCTACCCCTTGCGGGAGACCGCGGCGGACCGGCACGACCAGAAGATCCGGGCGCTGGCCTCGCTGCCGCTGCGCTCGAGCGTGGTCCGGGGCGCGCTCAGCATCGGCTACCAGGCGAAGCATCCCTGGTCCCCCGCCGAACGGGCACTGCTGGCCGCCTCCGCGGAGCTGGTCGGCCAGGCCGCGGAGCGGGCCCGGCGGTTCGAGACCCAGCACGGCACCGCCCAGCTGCTGCAGCGCAGCATGCTGCCGGAGCGGCTGCCCGACCTCCCGCGGCTGCGGATCGCGGCCCGGTACGACCCGGGTGTGGACGGCAACGCCGCCGGCGGCGACTTCTACGACGCGTTCGTGCTGCCCACCGGTGCTCTCGGCGTGGTCCTCGGCGACGTGGCCGGGCACGACGTGCAGGCCGCGGCCCGGATGGGTCAGGTACGCGCGGCGCTGCGCGCCCTGGCGCTCACCGACCCCCACCCGGCCGCGGTGCTGACCGGGCTGGACCGGCTGGTCGCCAGCCTGGGCGTCGAGGGTGGGACCCAGGAGCTCTTCGTCACCGTGGTGTTCGGGGTGATCGAGGCCGACCGGGAGCGGATCACGCTGGCCAGTGCCGGCCATCCCGCGCCACTGATCCGGCACTCCCCGGCCGGCGACGAGCCCGCCGCCGAGTACGTCGAGCTGCCGCCCGGCCCGCCGCTGGGCCTGGGCTGCCGGCCGCGGACCACCACCGTGCCGTTCCACCCGGGCGACACCCTGCTGCTGTTCAGCGACGGAGTGGTGGAGCGGCGCTGGCAGGACCTGACCGCCGGCCTGACCGGACTGGCCACGGCGGTGACCGCCGCGGGCAGCGGCGACCCGCGGGCCCTCTGCGCGGTGGCCACCGCCGCCGTACCCGGCGCCACCGAGGACGACGTGGCGGTGCTGGCGGTGGAGCACGCGGTGAAGCCCAGCCGCTCGGCGAGCATGGAGGTGCCGGCCGAGCCGACCGCGCCGAGCCGGGTGCGGCACTGGATGACCGCCCAGCTCGCCGAATGGCAGGTGCCGGAGGGGGTGATCGGGGCGGCCGTGCTGTGCACCAGCGAGCTGACCACCAACGCGCTGCTGCACGCCGGCACCGCCGCCCGGGTGGAGATCGACCTGAGCGCGGAGCGGCTGCTGGTCTCGGTGGCGGACTCCGGCACCCGGGGTCAGGTCACCCGGGCCCGGACCGACACCCTGAGCAGCCGCGGGCGCGGTCTCGGCCTGATCGAGGAGCTGAGCGACGCCTGGGGCACCGACCCCACGGTGCGCGGGTCGACGGTCTGGTTCGAGATCCTCATCCCCGCCGGCTGACGGGCGTCGGCGGCGACCCGGCGGGGTAGTAGGAGCGCCATGCCTGACGACAACCGCTGCGGCGTCCTCTTCGACGTGGACGGCACCCTGGTCGACACCACGTACCTGCACACGGTGAGCTGGTGGGAAGCGCTGCGCCAGGCGGACCACCGGGTGCCCATGGCGCGCATCCACCGGGCCATCGGGATGGGTTCCGACAAGCTCCTCGACCACCTGGTCGGGCCGGAGCGCGACCGCGACGGCGACGGCAAGCTGCGGGACGCGCACGACGCCCTCTACACGGAGTACTGGGAGCGGCTCACGCCGCTGCCCCGGGCCGTGGAGCTGCTGCGGGCCTGCGCCGCGCGCGGGCTGCGGGTGGTGCTCGCCACCTCGGCGGCCGAGCACGAGGTGGCCGCCCTGCGCGCCGCGCTCGCCGCCGATGACGTTATCGACACGGTCACCTCCTCGGCGGACGCGCAGGAGAGCAAGCCGGCACCGGACATCCTGGTCGCCGCGCTGGACCAGTCCGGGCTGGCCGCCGAGCGGGTGGTGTTCGTCGGCGACTCCGTCTGGGACGTGGCGGCCGCCGGCAAACTCCACATCCCCTGCATCGGCCTCACCTGCGGCGGCACCAGCCGGGCGGAGCTGGCCGGGGCGGGCGCCGTGGCCGTCTACGACGATCCGGCCGGGCTCCTCGACGGGCTCGCCGACAGCGCCATCGCCACGCTCGGCTGACCGCCGCCCGTGACCGGACCCACCCGGGCAGACCCGGACACCCAGGCATAGGGACCGCCGGTACGGGGCACAGGTGACCACCTGTCCGGGTGCGCGGGCAGGTGGGAGGGATGGTGCGGTGGAACCGGTCGATGTCACGTTCGCGCTGCTGGGCCTCGGTGCGCTGCTGGCGGGGGTCCTGCCGCGCGTGCTGGAGCGCCGGCCGCTCTCCATGCCGATCGCGTTCCTCGGGCTCGGGATGCTCGTCTTCCTGCTCCCCACCGGGCTGCCGTCGCCGGACCCGCTGCGCTGGCCGGAGCTCACCACCCACCTGACCGAGGTCGGCGTGATCGTCGCCCTGATGGGCGCCGGACTCAAGATCGACCGGCCGCTGAGCTGGACCCGCTGGTCCTCGACGTGGCGGCTGCTGGCCGTCGCCATGCCGCTGTGCATCGCGGCGGTGGCCATGCTCGGCTGGTGGTGGGCGGGACTGGTGCCGGCGGCGGCGCTGCTGCTGGGCGCGGCGCTCGCCCCGACCGACCCGGTGCTCGCCTCCGACGTGCAGGTGGGCGAGCCCACCGACGTGGAGGACTCCGAGGACGAGGTGCGCTTCGCCCTCACCTCGGAGGCCGGGCTGAACGACGGCCTGGCGTTCCCCTTCGTGTACGCCGCCATCGCCATCGCCACCACCAGCCTCGCCCCGGCGGACTGGCTGGCCCACTGGCTCACCGTCGACGTGCTCTACAAGCTCACCGTGGGCGTGGGCGGCGGCCTGCTGATCGGCTGGCTGCTCGGCAAGCTCTTCTTCCGCGCGCCGAGCGAGCTGCGGCTGGCCCGGCACGCCGAGGGCTTCCTCGCCCTCGCCGCGACCTTCCTGGCGTACGGGCTGGTGGAGGTGGCCGGCGGGTACGGCTTCCTGGCCGTCTTCGTGGCCGCCCGGGCGATCCGGGCCGCGGAACGGACCCACGAGTTCCACTCCGTGCTGCACGACTTCGCCGAGCAGGTGGAACGACTGCTCACCGTGCTGTTGCTGCTGCTGCTCGGGGGCGCCGTGATCGGCGGGCTGCTCGCGCCGCTGACCTGGCCGGCGGCGCTGGTGGGGCTGGCCCTGGTCTTCGTGATCCGGCCGCTGGCCGGCTGGCTGTCGCTGCGCGGCGCGCCGGGCCGGCCGGCGGAGCACTGGGTGATCTCGCTGTTCGGCATCCGCGGTGTCGGCTCGTTCTACTACCTGGCGTACGCCACCAGCCGGACCGACTTTCCGCAGGCCGAGCTGCTCTGGGCGACGATCGGCCTGGTGGTGGTCGTCTCGGTGGTGGTGCACGGGATCGCGGCGACGCCGGTGATGCAGCTGCTGGACCGGGCGGGCGAGCGGACCGGCGACTCCCCGGCGGGCGACCGGACGGACGAGCCCGCCCTGGGCGGCGTCCGGGGTTGACCGGATCGGCGGCCGGGCGGGCTCCCGGTCAGCCGCGGTCCGCGCCCAGCCGGGTGGCCAGGGCGCGGCCCAGGTCCCGGCCGGACCGCCAGGCGCTCTGCACCCGGGGCCGCCCGAACGCGTCGCCGGCCAGCCCGATCCCGTCGTCGTCCAGGTGGTACGTCCCGTCGCCGCCGGCGACCGGCTTGGCGTACGTCCAGCGGTGCACGTGGGTCAGCTCGGCCGGCTCCGGCAGGCCGAGCAGGTCGCGGACCGCCTCCTCGATGGCCGGGGCGGCGCTGGTGGGCTGCAGCAGGTGACCGGCGGCGAACTCGGGGGTGGTGTGCGCGACGAGCACGGGCGCGCCGTCGCCGCGCCGGTCCCCGTCGTCGCAGACCAGCCCGAGCACCGGGTGGCCGTTGACGAACGCGCCGGCGAAGTGGGGCCAGCGCCGGACCGGGAAGCGCAGCACCCCGGCCAGCGCCGACGACCAGCGCTGCCGGGCCACCGCCCGGGTCGCGGCGGCCAGCGCCGGGTCGAGCAGCAGCGCCGCCTGCGGGCCCGGCATGGCGAGCACCACCGCCTCGGCGGGCCGGCCGTCCACGCGCGGCCCCGGCTCGACCGTCATGACGAGCCGGTTGTGCGCGACGGTGAGGTCGCGGGCCAGGTGCTCGACCAGTGAGCGGAGCCCGCGCGGCGCCGCCCACCGGCACGGGCCGGACCTGTCCCGCCGCCCGTCCGGCCCGTACGCCACGAAGGTGTCGGTCCACTCCCGCACCAGCCCGGCGGCCAGCCACTCCTCGACGACGGCGGCGAAGTCCGGGTCGTCGACGGTGAGGTACGCCGCGCCGAGGTCGGCGGGTCGGCCGTCGAACCGCTTGCTGGCCATCCGCCCGCCGGTCACCCGGGCCCGCTCCCGCACCTCGACCGGGATGCCGGCCCGGGCCAGCTCGTTGGCGCACGCCACCCCGGCGATGCCCGCGCCGACCACCACCACACCCGTCCGGTCCGCAGTCACCCGATGATCGTATTCGGTCGGCGGCATGAAGAGCCGGAGCCCCGGGTAGTGGTACACCTGTTCGAGGAAGAGGTGATCGTCATGGCCGACCGCGGCAACAGCGGCGCCGACCGGGTCAACCCGGAGGCCGCCATCAAGGATCCGGACGAGTGGGTCACCGGCGACGAGCCGCCGACCGCCGCCCAGGAGTCGTACCTGCACACCCTGGCCCGGGAGGCGGGCGAGGAGGTGCCCGACGGGCTGACGAAGGCGGAGGCGTCCCGCCGGATCGACGAGCTCCAGGCGGAGACCGGCCGGGGCCGGTGACTCAGCGCGGGGGCAGGCGGTGCAGCTCGACCCGGT
>NZ_JBSGJR010000277.1:0-8663 GCF_053605645.1 Micromonospora sp. NPDC003776 | reverse complement strand
GGCCGCCGCCGGGGTCCCGGGCGCCCACCCGGACGACTGGTGGGGGCTGCGCGGCCTCTCCGACGACCGGCCGCTGATCGACGAGGGTGAGCCGGTCCGGGTCACCCCGTCGGCGATGGAGAGCGCCCTGCGGTGCAGCCTGCGCTGGCTGCTGGAACGGCACGGCGGCAGCGGCCCGGCCAGCGCGGCGCAGGGCGTCGGCAACCTGGTGCACGCCGCCGCGATGCTGGCCGAGGACGCCAGCGCCGACCGCAGAGCCCTCCTGGACTACGTGGCCGCCCGGTTCGACGCGATCGAACTGGCCGCCCGCTGGATGGTCGGCCCGGAGCGGCAGCGCGCCGAGGCCATGGTGGACAAGCTGCTCCGCTGGCTGGCCGGAAACCCGCGCCGGCTGCTCGCCATCGAGCACGAGTTCGCGGTCCGGCTGGACGACCCCACCCGGCCGATCGAGCTGACCGGACGGGTGGACCGGTTGGAGATCGACGAGGACGGTCGGCTCGTGGTGATCGACCTGAAGACCGGCAAGTCCACCGCGGTCACCGAGCGGGAGGTCGCCGAGCACCCGCAGCTCGGGGCGTACCAGGCGGCGGTGGAGGCGGGGGCGTTCGCCGAGTTCGGCGAGGAGTCCGGGGGTGCCGCGCTGGTGCAGCTCGGCACCGGGGCGAAGGACGCCAAGGAGCAGGCCCAGGCTGCCGCCGGGGAGGGGCCCGAGGCGGGTTGGGCCACCGCACTGGTCCGGCGGACCGCCGACACGATGGCCGCCGCCACCTTCGCGGCCGTCGCCAACGCCAAGTGCCGGGTCTGCCCGGTACGCACCAGCTGCCCGGTGTCCGGCCAGGGCCGCCAGGTCGTCGAGCCGCCCGCGGAGACCCCGTGACCACCCAGCCGACCCTGTTCAGCGCCGGCGCCACCCCGGCGCCCCGCGCCGCCGACGCCGGCCCCCGCTACACCCCGGTCGAGCTGGCGAAGCTGCTCCGGCTGCCGGCCCCCACCCGGGAGCAGGCGGCGATCATCGCGGCACCCGTCGAGCCGCTGCTGGTGGTCGCGGGCGCCGGCTCCGGCAAGACCGAGACGATGGCCGCCCGGGTGGTCTGGCTGGTCGCCAACCAGTACGTCCGGCCGGAGCAGGTGCTCGGCCTCACCTTCACCCGCAAGGCCGCCGGTGAGCTGGCGCACCGCGTGCGTACCCGGCTCGACCAGCTCATTCGCCGGCTCGGGCGGCAGGGCCGGGACCCGCACGAGGACCCGCTCGCCGGCGAGCCGACCGTCTCCACCTACCACTCGTACGCCGGGCGGATCGTCACCGAGCACGGGCTGCGCGCCGGTTACGAGCCGACCACCCGGCTGCTCACCGAGGCGTCCCGCTGGCAGCTCGTCGACCTGCTGGTGCGCAACTACGACGGGGACATGTCCGAGGTGGACCGGATGCCCTCCACCATCACCGACGCGGTGCTGGCACTGGCCGGGGAGCTGGACGAGCACCTGGTCGACCCGGACGACCTGGCCGCCTGGACCGGCCGGTTCTTCGCCGACGTGCAGTCCCGCCCCGGCCGGCTGTACGCGGACGTGAAGAAGGCGCTCCAGCTCCAGCGGACCCGGCTCAAGCTGCTGCCCCTGGTCCGCGCCTACGCCCGGCGCAAGGACGACTTCGAGGCGATGGACTTCGCCGACCAGCTCGCCCGGGCCGCCCGGGTGGCCCGGGACCACCCCGGCGTCGGGGTGATCGAGCGGGACCGCTTCCGGGTGGTGCTGCTCGACGAGTACCAGGACACCAGCCACGCCCAGGTGGTGCTGCTCAACGCGCTGTTCGGCGGCGGCCACCCGGTCACCGCGGTGGGCGATCCCTGCCAGTCCATCTACGGCTGGCGGGGAGCCAGCGCCGGCACGCTGGACCGGTTCCCCACCGACTTCGCCCGCGCCGACGGCACCGCCGCCGAGGTGCTGAGCCTCACCACCAGCTGGCGCAACCGGCCGGAGATCCTCGGCGTCGCCAACGCCCTCTCGGTGCCGCTGCGGGCGGCCGGCGCCCGGGTGCCCGAGCTGCACGCCGCGCTCAGCGTCCGCGAGCCGATCCCGCACCGCACCCCACGCGGCCGCGCCGCGGGCACCGTGCACTGCGCGCTCCTGGAGACGTACGCCGACGAGGCCGACTGGATCGCGGAGAGCGTGCTGGCCGCCTGGCGGGGGGCGGCCGGGACGCCCGGCGCGCTGCCCGAGCACATCCCGGTGCCGCAGCGCCCCACCACCGCCGTGCTGGTCCGGCTGCGCAGCCAGATCCCGGCGATCGAGGCCGCGCTGCGCGCCCGGGGCCTGCCGGTCGACGTGGTCGGGCTCGGCGGCCTGCTGGACACGCCCGAGGTCCGGGACGTGGTGTGCACGCTGCGGGTGCTCGCCGACCCGACCGACGGGGCGGCGCTGCTGCGGCTGCTCACCGGGGCGCGCTGGCGGATCGGGCCCCGGGACCTGGTGGCGCTGCACCGCCGGGCGAAGGCCATCGCCCGGGCCCGTCGCGCGCCCGGCGAGGACGGGCCGGAGATCACCGTGGACGTGCTGGACGAGGCGACGCTGGTCGAGGCGCTGGCCGACCTGGGCCCGGCGCAGGCGTACTCGGCGGAGGGGTACGGCCGGCTGCGCGCGTACGGGATGGAGCTGGCGCTGCTGCGCTACCGGCTCGACCAGTCCCTGCCGGAGCTGATCGCGGACATCGAGCGGACCATCGGCCTGGACGTGGAGGTGGCGGTCCGGGCCGGCCGGGACGGTGCCGGCGACGCCGGGCTGGCCCGCGGCCACCTGGACGCGCTCGGCGACGTGGCGGCCCGGTTCAGCGGGGAGACCCCCGGTGCGACGCTGGCCGGCTTCCTCGCCTACCTGGCCGCCGCCGAGGACGAGGAGCGGGGCCTCACCCCGGGTGAGGTCGAGGTGGTGGAGGGCGCGGTGCAGATCCTCACCGCGCACGCCGCCAAGGGGCTGGAGTGGGACGTGGTGGCGGTCGCCGGGCTGACCCGCGGGGTGTGGCCGGGGCCGGTCCGCAACTCCGACCACTGGCTGGGCGGTCTGGGCGTGCTGCCGTTCCCGCTGCGCGGCGACGCCGACGGGCTGCCCGAGCTGGACCTGGCCGGGGTCGCCGACCAGCGCGGGGTGGCCCGGGCGGTGGAGGAGTTCACCGACGCCTGGCGGGCCCACGACGAGCGGGAGGAGCGCCGGCTGGCGTACGTGGCGGTGACCCGGCCCCGGCGGCTGCTGCTCTGCTCCGGCCACTGGTGGGGGGAGGGGACGAAGCGGTTCCGCGGCCCCTCGGTCTTCCTGCGCGAGGTGCACGACGCGTGCCGGGACGGCGGGGACGGGCACCTGGTCGACGAGTGGGCGCCCGAGCCGGCCGGGGACGCGGTCAACCCGACCACCGAGCAGGTGCTCCGGGCCGAGTGGCCGGCCGATCCGCTCGGCTCCCGCCGCCCGGCCCTGGCCGAGGCCGCCGCCCTGGTCCGCCGGTACCTCGCCGACCCCGACGCGGCCCGCCGTGAGGAGGCCGTCCTCGCCGCCGGGGCGGCCGTCGACCTCCGGACCGCCGTCGAAGGAGCCGCACCCGCCGCCGCGCCGGCCGACGATCCGGAGGTGGCGCGCTGGCGGCGGGAGGCCGACCTGCTCCTCGCGGAGCGGGCCGAACTGCTGCGCGGGGCGGAGGCGGTCGAGGTCGAACTGCCCGGGCACCTGTCGGTGACCCAGCTGGTGGCGCTGCGCCGTGACCCGGCGGCCCTGGCCCGGTCGCTGCGCCGGCCGATGCCGAGCGAACCCAACCCGTACGCCCGGCGGGGCACCGCCTTCCACACCTGGCTGGAGCAGCGCTTCGGCGCCGACCGGCTGCTGGACGTGGACGAGCTGCCCGGCGCGGCGGACGACGACGCCGCCCCGGACGAGGCGCTCACCGAACTCCAGGAGCGCTTCCTGGCCAGCGAGTGGGCCGACCGGGTGCCGGTGGAGGTGGAGGTGCCGTTCGCCACAGTGATCGCCGGCGTGGTGGTGCGGGGCCGGATGGACGCGGTCTTCGCCCGCCCCGGCGGCCGGTACGACGTGGTCGACTGGAAGACCGGCCGGCAGCCGACCGGGCGGGAGGCCGAGGCGGCGGCGGTGCAGCTGGCCGTCTACCGGCTGGCCTGGGCCGAGCTGGCCGGGGTGCCGGTCGAGCGGGTGGGGGCGGCCTTCCACTACGTCCGGGACGGGCTCACCGTCCGTCCGGCGGACCTGCTCGACGCCGACGGGCTGACCGCCCTGGTCGGCGGCGTGCCGGAAATTTCGACAGACGGGCGCGGTGTTGCGTAAACCGTGGTAGGTTAGACGAGTTGCAGTTTTGGTTACCAGAGACTCTGTGTGCGCCTGGCGGATTGTGGCCCCAGGCGCACTTTGTTGTGTCCGGAGTTCTCCGGGCGGGGCGACCAGCAGCGACAGGTGCACCGCGCATCTCCGCGCGACGCACTCCTTTTCGGCCCGCAACAGGTGCGGGTCGAACGTTCCGTCAAGGAGACGAAACACATGGCTATTGGCACCGTCAAGTGGTTCAACGCTGACAAGGGCTTCGGCTTCATCACCCCGGACGGCGGCGGCGCCGACGTCTTCGCCCACTTCTCGGCGATCCAGTCCTCCGGCTACCGGAGCCTGGACGAGAACCAGCGGGTCGAGTTCGAGGTGACCCAGGGCCAGAAGGGCCCGCAGGCGGAGAACATCCGCCCGCTCTGATCTTCGGATCGCCCGGTAACACCCATCGCGCCCTCCGGGCGCGCTGACGGGCCGGTTCGCCGCGCCACCCACCCGCTCACCGCGGGTGCGGCGCGCCGCGGCGGGCCGGCCCGTACCCTTTCGGTTCGTGCTTGTGATTCCCGGTGGGTCGTTCCACCGGTGACGCGCCGCTCGCGGCGCCCTTCCTCGACACGTGCCGCGTCGAGGAAGGCTTTCCGCATGACCATGACCATGACCGTCCCCACCTTCGCCGCCACCGGCCTGGCCCCGGCGCTCGTCGCCGAGCTGATCGCGCAGGGCATCACCGAGCCGTTCCCGATCCAGGCGGCCACCCTGCCCGACTCGCTGGCCGGCCGGGACGTGCTCGGCCGCGGCCGGACCGGCTCGGGCAAGACGCTCGCCTTCGGGCTGCCGCTGCTGCACCGGACGGCCGGTCACCGGGCCCGTCCCGGCCGGCCGTTCGCCCTGGTGCTGGTGCCCACCCGCGAGCTGGCCCAGCAGGTCACCACCGCCCTCACCCCGTACGCCGGCGCGGTCGGGTTGCGCTGCGCCACCGTGCTCGGCGGGCTCTCCCTGCAGCGGCAGGCGGACGCGCTGCGCGCCGGCGCCGAGGTGCTGGTGGCCACCCCCGGGCGGCTGCACGACCTGATCGACCGGGGCGACGCCCGGCTGGACCAGGTGGCGATCACCGTGCTGGACGAGGCCGACCAGATGGCCGACATGGGCTTCCTGCCGCAGGTGACCAGGCTGCTGGAGCAGGTCGCGCCGGGCGGCCAGCGGCTGCTCTTCTCCGCCACCCTGGACCGCGGCGTGGACAAGCTGGTCCGCCGCTTCCTCACCGACCCGGTCACGCACTCCGTCGACCCGGGCACCGCCACGGTGACCGCGATGACGCACCACGTGCTGCACGTGGAGGCGGTGGACAAGCCGGCGGCGCTGGCCCACATCGCCGCCCGCGAGGGGCGGACCCTCCTGTTCATCGCGACCAAGCACCGGGCCGACCGGGTGGCCCGCCAACTGCTCGCCAAGGGTGTACGCGCCGCCGCCCTGCACGGCGGCAAGACCCAGCCGCAGCGCACCCGGATCCTGGAGCAGTTCCGCACCGGGCAGGTCACCGCGCTGGTGGCCACCGACGTGGCGGCCCGGGGCATCCACGTGGACGGGCTCGACCTGGTGGTCAACGCCGACCCGCCCACCGAGGCGAAGGACTACCTGCACCGGGGTGGGCGTACCGCCCGGGCGGGGGAGTCCGGCACGGTGGTCACCCTGGTCCTGCCCGAACAGCGTCAGGACGTGACCCGGCTGATGAGCCTGGCCGGGATCACCCCCCGGACCACCCGGGTACGCCCCGGCGACGAGGAGTTGAGCCGGGTCACCGGGGCTCGTGAGCCGTCCGGCGTTCCGGTCACCATCGCCCCGCCGCCCCCGGTCGCGGCACCCTCCGCCGCCCGCCCCGGCCGTTCCCGGCGTCCCCGCCGCCGCTGACCCAAGCCCGGCGGCCGCCCGTCGAGTCGGGGAAATGCCGGCGCCGGGTCCGGTGCCCGACTGTTCTTCCTCGCCCGACCGGCCATGCTGGGACGGGGGAACGAGGCCGGGCGTGCCGGCCGCGGGAGGGGTGACCATGGCGGGCGGTGCCGGCTCGAGGGCGACCCGTGAGCTGCTGCTGGTGCTCGCGATCGCGGGGGTGGGTCTGGTGCTCGCCATGGTCGCGGCCTTCGCGCCCTGGCACCTGGCGCCCGCGCCCGCCGGGCTGGTCGGGCTCCATCCGCCGGCCGGCGCGTCCGGCGACGCCAGCGGCTGACGCTCCACCCCGGGCCGGGTCGCCCCGCCCGTCGGCGGCGGAGGCTCCACCGGGAACCTGGGCGCCCGGCCGTCAGCGGCCGGCGGCGCCGTCGGTGACCAGCAGTTCGGCCAGCGTGGTCCGGTCGACGACCAGGGCGACCGCGCCGTCCACCGCCAGCCAGACGTCGCGCAGCCCGGTGGCCACCCCGTGGTAGCCGGCCCGGTCCGCGGGCAGTCCCCGGACGCTGGTCAGCGCCCCGCCGACCGCCCGCAGTACGTCCCCGACGCTGATCTCGGCGGCGGGCCGGGTGAGCCCGTAACCGCCCTCGGTGCCGCGTGCGCTGTGCAGCAGCCCGGCCCGGCGCAGGTCGAGCAGGATGCCCTGGAGGAAGCTGAGCGGGATCTCCTGGCTCTCGGCCAGGCTCGCGGCCTTGACCAGGTCACCGCCGGATTCCCCGGTGCCGGGGGAACCGGCGGCGTCGGCGACCGCGAGCATGGCCCGGAGCGCGTAGTCGGCGCGCGCGGAGACGTACACGGCGTCAGTCGCCGGCCTGGTCCAGCACGCCCCACCGCCGGCGGATCGCCTTGTCGGCCGCGCCGAAGGCGGCGTCCACGAGCAGCCCCACCACCAGGATGACGATCATGATGGCCAGCAGCCGGGGCGCCTCGCTCAGCTCCCGGGCGTAGGTCAGCTGCGCGCCGATCGAGGTCCGGGTGGCGATGACCACCAGCAGCTCGCCGGCCATCAGGCTGCGCCAGGCGAAGGCCCAGCCCTGCTTGAGCCCGGCGACGATGGCGGGCAACGCGGCCGGCGCGATCACGTACCGGTAGAGGTCGAGGCCGCGGGCGCCCAGGTTGCGACCGGCCCGCAGCAGCAGCGGCGGCACGTAGTCGACGCCGTGGATGACGCCGTTGGCCACCGAGGGCGCCGCGCCGAGCACCACCACGAAGAAGATGGCCTGCTCGCTCAGCTGGAAGAGCAGGATGGCCAGCGGGAACCAGGCGATCGACGGCATGGTCTGCAACGCCGTGATCATCGAGCCGAGGGCGGCCCGGAGCACCTTGACCCGCGCCACGGCCAGGCCGAGCAGCAGCCCGACGGCGACCGCGGCGGCGAAGCCGACGGCGGCGCGGCGGCCGGTGGTGGCCAGGCCGTCCCAGAGCGCCGAGCTGACCAGGTAGTGGCCGAGGTCCGCGAAGACCACCGCCGGCCCGGGGAGCGCCCACGGGTCCTTCCAGCCCGTCCAGACCACGACCTGCCAGACGGCGACCGCCAGGCCCAGCGCGGCGAGCTTGGGCCAGAGGGCGGACCAGCCGCGCCGCAACCGGGACGGCGGCTTCTCCCGGCCGGCGATCTCCAGAGCGTCCAGTCCGGAGATCTCCGCGTCGGTACGCGGCGATCCGGCGAGCGTGTCACTGGCCATGGCGGCCCACCTCCGTACGCAGCCGGCCGGTGACCTCGGCGGCGATGGTCGCGATCTCCGGGGAGTCGATCCGCCGGGGCCGGGGGACGTCCACCCGGGTGGACCAGATGATCCGGCCGGGCCGGCTGGAGAGCAGGATGATCCGGTCGGCGAGCCGGGCCGCCTCCCGGACGTTGTGCGTCACGAAGAGCACGGTGAGCTTCCGCTCGGACCAGATCCGTTCCAGCTCGTCGTGGAGGATGTCCCGGGTCATCGCGTCGAGCGCGCCGAACGGCTCGTCCATCAGCAGCACCGGGGTGTCCAGGGCGAGGGTGCGGGCCAGGGCGACCCGCTGCCGCATGCCGCCGGAGAGCTGGTGCGGGCGCCTGCGGCCGAAGTCGGCCAGGTGGACCGTACGCAGCAGCTCGGCGACCCGGGTCCGGCGTTCGGCCCGGGGCAGCCCGCGCAGCTTGAGCGGCACCTCGACGTTGGCCTCGACGGTGAGCCACGGGAACAGCGCCGGCTCCTGGAACATCAGGCCCGGGTTGACGCCGTCGCCCAGCTCGATCCCGCCGCCGCTGACCCGGTCCAGGCCGGCGACCAGGTTGAGCAGGGTGCTCTTGCCGCAACCGGAGGCGCCGACCAGGCAGACGAACTCGCCGGGTGCGACGTCCAGCGACACCCCGTCCAGCGCCAGCACGGCGTTGCCGCCCTGGCCGTACACCCTGGTCACGCCGCGCAGCGCGA
>NZ_JBSGJR010000276.1:0-8679 GCF_053605645.1 Micromonospora sp. NPDC003776 | reverse complement strand
GAGCGCCACCGTGGCGGCCAGGCCGGCACCCTGATCCAGAGCGTGGCGCGCAACCCGCTGGCCAGCCCCGACGTCATCGGCGTCAACCAGGGCGCCGGCCTGGCCGCCACGGTGGCGCTCACCGGTGGGGCGGCGGCGATCCTGGTCGCGCCCGCCGCGCTGCTCGGCGGGCTGCTCGCCGCCGCGCTGGTGTTCGCCCTCGGAGCCCGGCACGGCCTGGCCGCGCAACGCTTCGTGCTGGCCGGCGTGGCGGTGGCCTTCGCGTTCCGGGCGCTCACCGAGGTGGTCATGCTCGCCGCCGACCCGATCGACGGGCTGCGCGCCCAGGTCTGGCTGATCGGCACCCTGGCCGGCAAGGGCTGGACCGAGGCCGCGTGGATCGCCGTCACCCTGGCCGTCCTGCTGCCGGTGCTGCTCTGGGCCGGCTGGGCGCTGCACAGCGCCGCCCTCGACGACGACACCGCCCGGGGCATCGGTCTGCGCCCGGTGGCCCGGCGGATCGGCCTGGCCGGCACCGGGGTGCTGGTCGCCGCGACCGTCACCGCCCAGGTGGGGGCGGTGGATTTCGTCGCCCTGGTCGCGCCCCAGGTGGCCCGGCGGCTGGTCCGGGCCGAACGCCCCCCGCTGCTCTGTGCGGCCCTGCTCGGGGCGCTGCTGCTGGTGCTGGCCGACCTCGCCGGCCGGCGCCTGCTCGCCCCCACCCAGCTGCCGGCCGGCGTGCTCACCGCCGCCATCGGCGGCCCGTACCTGATGTTCCTGCTGCTGCGGACCCGAGGGAGGCGGTCGTGACCGCGCTGCTGTCCACCCGCGACCTGGTCGTCGGCTACGAGGGCCGGACCGTCCTGGACGGGCTCGACCTCGACCTGCCCGCCGACGCGTTCACCGTCATCGTCGGGCCGAACGCCTGCGGCAAGTCCACCCTGCTGCGGACCATGGCCCGGCTGCTCACCCCCCGCCACGGCGCCGTGCTGCTCGACGGTACGGCGATCCGCGACCTGCCCACCCGCGAGGTGGCCCGGCGGCTCGGCGTGCTCCCGCAGAGCCCGCTGGTGCCCGAGGGGATCACCGTGGCGGACCTGGTCGGCCGGGGACGGCAGCCGTACCAGCGCTGGTGGCGGCAGTGGTCCGCGGCGGACGGCCGGGCCGTCGAGGAGGCCATGACCCTGGCCGACGTCGCCGGGCTCGCCGACCGGCCGGTGGACACCCTCTCCGGCGGCCAGCGCCAGCGGGTCTGGATCGCGATGACCCTCGCCCAGGACACCGAGGCGCTGCTGCTGGACGAGCCCACCACCTTCCTCGACCTGGCCCACCAGGTGGAGGTCCTCGACCTGCTGCACCGGCTGCGCACCGAGCGCGGCCGGACCGTGGTCGCCGTGCTGCACGACCTCAACCAGGCCGCCCGCTACGCCGACCACCTCGTCGCCATGCGGGACGGCGCGGTGGTCGCCGTCGGGCCGCCCCGCGAGATCCTCACCGCCGACCTGGTGCGGGACGTCTTCGGGCTCGACTGCGTGGTGGTGCCCTGCCCGGTCAGCGGCGCCCCGCTGGTGGTCCCCGCACTCACCCAGACCTCGGCCGCACCGGCCGCCGTGCCAGCCCCGGCCGGCTCCTCCGTCGGCGACGCCTGAGCGCGCGCCGGCTTCGTACCCGAAGAAAGGACCCTGATGCGTCGACTCGCCGCCGCTCTCACCGCGGCCCTCGCCCTCGGCGTCGGCCTCACCGCCTGCGGGGAGAGCGACCCCGTTGCCGGTACGGCCAGCGGCCAGACCCGGGAGATCACCCACGCGATGGGCACCACGAAGGTGCCCGCCGAACCGAAGCGCGTGGTGGTACTCGACACCGACAAGATCGACACCGCGCTCTCGCTGGGCGTCACGCCGGTCGGCGCGGCGACCGCCGGCGAGGCGAAGAGCTGGCCGACCTACTTCGGCGCCGAGAAGCTCACCGGCATCAAGGAGGTCGGCGTGCTCACCGAGCCCGACCTGGAGGCGATCACCGCGCTCAAGCCGGACCTGATCCTCGGCAGCAAGTTCCGCCAGGAGAAGTTCTACGACGAGCTGTCCGCCATCGCGCCGACCGTGTTCACCGAGAAGGTGGGCGTCACCTGGAAGGAGAACTTCCTCCTCGACGGCCGGGCGCTCGGCCGCGAGCAGCAGGCGAAGGACCTGCTGGCCGCGTACGAGAAGCGGGTCAAGGAGTTCGGCGCCGCGCTCGGCGATGCCGCATCGCGGAAGATCTCCATCGTGCGCTTCATCCCCGGCAACATCCGGGTGTACGGCCCCGAGTCGTTCTCCGGCATCGTGATCGGTGACACCGGGCTGGGCCGCCCCGAGCGGCAGCGCCTCGACGGCAAGGCGGACAAGCGCTTCGACCTGGTCAGCCCCGAGCGGGTCGACGAGGTCGACGGGGACGTCATCTTCGTGACCGCGTACGGCGAGAAGGCCGCCGCCGAGCAGGCCAAGGTCACCGGGGGCACCCTCTGGCAGGGCCTGTCGGCGGTCAAGGCCGGCAAGGCCCACGTCGTCTCCGACGAGACCTGGATGACCGGCATCGGCGTCACCGCCGCCAACAAGATCCTCGACGACCTCGAAAAGCACCTCTCCGCCTGACCCGCGCCCCCATCCCACCAAGATCAGCACAAATTCACGGAAAGAGTGGCTATTCCACGCGGAGTGGGCACTCTTTCCGTGAAAGTGCGCCTCAGTGGCGGTTACGCCTAGCGGAGAGGGCGGTGCGGATCTCAGTGAGGACGGCTTCGAAGTCCTCGGCCATGCGTTTGCTGGTCACGTGCAGGACGAGCCATTCGTCGCTCAGGATCTCGTTCAGGCGCCGGCGGTCACGATGGAACTGGTCGAGGTCGTGGTGCCAGAGACCGTCGTATTCAACAGCCACCTTCAACTCCGGCCACGCCAGATCGACCCTCGCAACGAAACGACCGTGGCGCTCGATGACGTGCTGGGTCACCGGCCTGGGAAGGCCGGCGCGGACGAGTCGTACCCGCAGTCGCGACTCGGGGAGGGACTCCGCGCCGCCGTCCACGAGGCGCAGCACCTCGGCGAACCGTCGTGCGCCGCGCTCCCCGTGGCGTCCGGCCAAATATGTCGCGAGTTCGGCCGGGCGGACCGCGCCGCAATGTATCAGCGCGTCGATGTGCGCCACCGCCTCTACCGGATCCAGCCAGCAGGCCAGGTCCCAGCAGGTGCGCGCCGCCGAAGTGACCGGGACCTGATCGACCCGTAACACCTCGCCTTCCTGCCACCTGGCGACGTGGATGCGCAGGCCGGCCACAGGCCCGAAGCGGGCTTCCGGCCGCACGAGCACCTCGACGGCATCGTCAGTACGAGGCTGCGGCCCGCCGAGCATCGCCACCGCAGACCGCCCGGCGATGGCACAGCCCGGCGGGAACAGCCAGGACGCTGCGGCGCGACAGCGGGTGAGGTGGGAGATCTCCAAGCGGGAGTCGGCGTACACGTTGTGGAAGAGTTGCTGCCAGGCGCTGGTCCGTAGAACGTTCTTCGTGAGCAGCCCACGATGAACCGCGTCCCGCGCGAAGAACACCTTGCCGGCCAGTTCGGCCGGCCGGCGAGGAGTACGAGCCACGCCTCAACCCTGCCCACCCGCACCCTCCCCCGAAAGCCCCTGTGGACAACCCCGAGGCTTCGTCTGCAATTTCACGGAAAGAGTGGCTATCCGACGTCGGATAGCCACTCTTTCCGTGAATTAGCGCGCTCAGAAGCGGATTTGGGGCGGGGGAAGGGGTCAGGCGGCGGTGGACCAGATGGCGCGGAAGGCGGCGGCTTCGCCGGCGAGCCACTGCTCGACCTGGTCGGGTTTGGCGTCCGTCGGCATGCGGTGGGACTCGCCGCGCCGGACGTCGACCAGGACCGGCTCGGCGTGCGGGAGCACGGCGTCCATGTGCCGGGCCATCAGGTGCAGCGTCGCCAGGGTGGCCTCCTCGCTCGGCGGCGCCTCGTCGAAGTGCAGCCGGACCGCCTCGGCGCGGCCGTCGGCGTACCGGACGCCGAAGTGCGGGTTGATCTTGACGGGCAGGTCGCCCAGCATGGCGAGGGCGTCGCGGGTCTGGGCCAGGTCGACGCCCATCGGCTCACCGAGCGAGTGCAGCCAGGTCGTCGCGCCCGGCACGAGTGCCTCGTAGAGCGGGCGCCAGCGCGGCTTGACCAGGTCGGCGACCTGGGCCAGGTGGGTGCCGCCGGTGTGGAAGGCGACGTCGGCCTTGAGCGCCTTGACGAACTGGCCGTGCGGGTTGAACCCGTGCCGGCTCGCCCGCTGCTTGCGCAGGCCCCCGACGAAGGTGGCCTTCGTCGGCCCGGTGCGGTCGACGTACCGGGTGAACCCGAGGAGGGTGGCGTAGGGGGTGAGCGGGGTGGTGGAGGTGGGCGCGGTCACGAGCATCCTCCCAGTTCAGCAGCTCGATTAGTACATACATTCTAATCGACGGGGCTGACATCGCCCAGGGCGCGAAAAGGGCCGCCCGGACATTCCGGGCGGCCCTGTCGAACAAATGTTCTACAGCTGTCCGACGTCGGTGATCCGGACGACCGCGGCGCCCGTCTCGTCGGAGGCGGCCAGGTCGACCTCGGCGCTGATCCCCCAGTCGTGGTCGCCCTCCGGGTCGTCCAGGATCTGGCGCACACTCCACGTCGAACGGCCCTGCTCGATCATCAGCAGCGCCGGCCCGCGCGCGTCCGGCCCCACCCCGATCGAGTCGTACGCCTCGAAGTAGGGCTCCAGCGCGTCCGCCCAGGCGTCCGCGTCCCAGCCGTCCCCGGCGTCGAGTTCGCCGAGGAGATCCCAGCGGCGCAGGGCGGCCAGCTCGACCCGGCGGAACAGGGCGTTGCGGACCAGCACCCGGAACGCCCGGGCGTTGCGGGTGACCGCCGGCGGCCGGTCGTCGAGCGAGGCGGCCACCTCCTCGACGTCGGACGGGTTGCGCAGCCGCTCCCACTCGTCGATCAGGCTGGAGTCGACCTGGCGGACCAGTTCGCCCAGCCATTCGATGAG
Source organism: Micromonospora sp. NPDC003776 (assembly GCF_053605645.1). Lineage (NCBI taxonomy): Bacteria > Bacillati > Actinomycetota > Actinomycetes > Micromonosporales > Micromonosporaceae > Micromonospora > Micromonospora sp. NPDC003776. Next base: position 3,657 of record NZ_JBSGJR010000276.1, on the reverse strand, counting down.
GTCGACCAGTTCCTCGGTCTTGGCGTCCTCGGGGACGGTCTGCCGCAGCGTCTTGTACGCGTCCGCGAGGTAGCGCAGCACCAGGCCCTCGGACCGGGACAGCCCGTAGAACTGCACGTACTCGGGGAAGGTCATGGCCCGCTCGTACATGTCGCGGACCACGGACTTGGGGGAGAGGTGGTGGTCGGCGACCCAGGGGTGGCCCTGCCGGTACATCTCGTACGCCGACTCCAGCAGCTCGGCGAGGGGCTTCGGCCAGGTCACCTCGTCGAGCAGTTCGAGGCGGGCCTCGTACTCGATGCCCTCGGCCTTCATCGCGGCGACCGCCTCGCCGCGGGCCTTGAACTGCTGCGCGGAGAGCACCTGGCGCGGGTCGTCCAGGATCGACTCGATCACCGAGAGCACGTCCAGGGCGTACGCCGGGGACTCCCGGTCGAGCAGCTCGATGGTGGCCAGGGCGAGCGGGGACAGCGGCTGGTTGAGCGCGAAGTCGAGCTGGAGGTCGACGGTGAGGCGTACCCGCCGGCCCTGCTCGTCCGGCTCGGGCAGCTCCTCGACCACGCCACCGGCCTTGAGCGCCCGGTAGATGGCGATGGCCCGGCGGATGTGCCGGCGCTGCGCGGCCCGGTCCTCGTGGTTGTCGGTGAGCAGGTGCCGCATCGAGGCGAACGCGTCGCCGGGGCGGCCGATCACGTTGAGCAGCATCGAGTGGCTGACCTGGAAACTGGAGGTCAGCGGCTCCGGCTCGGCCTCGACGAGGCGCTGGAAGGTCGGCTCGCCCCACCCGATCGAGCCCTCCGGCGGCTTCTTCTTCACCACCTTGCGGCGCTTCTTCGGGTCGTCGCCCGCCTTGGCGAGGGCCTTCTCGTTCTCGATGACGTGCTCGGGGGCCTGCACCACGACCCGGCCGAGGGTGTCGAAGCCGGCCCGTCCGGCGCGGCCGGCGATCTGGTGGAACTCGCGGGCCTTGAGCAGCCGGGTACGGGTGCCGTCGAACTTGGACAGGCCGGTGAAGAGCACGGTGCGGATCGGCACGTTGATGCCGACGCCGAGGGTGTCGGTGCCGCAGATGACCTTGAGCAGGCCGGCCTGGGCCAGGGTCTCGACGAGGCGGCGGTACTTGGGCAGCATGCCGGCGTGGTGCACGCCGATGCCGTGCCGGACCAGCCGGGACAGCGTCTTGCCGAAGCCGGAGGTGAACCGGAAGTTCCCGATCGCCTGCGCGATCATGTCCTTCTCCGCCCGGGTGCAGACGTTGACGCTCATCAGCGCCTGCGCCCGCTCCAGCGCGGCGGCCTGGGTGAAGTGCACGACGTACACCGGAGCCTGCTTGGTCTCCAGCAGTTCCTCCAGGGTCTCGTGCAGCGGGGTCATCGCGTACGAGAAGAGGAGCGGGACCGGACGCTCGGCCGAGCGGACGACGGCGGTCGGGCGGCCGGTGCGCCGGGTCAGGTCGTCCACGAACCGGGTGGTGTCGCCCAGCGTGGCCGACATCAGGATGAACTGCGCCTGCGGCAGTTCGATCAGCGGCACCTGCCAGGCCCAGCCCCGGTCCGGCTCGGCGTAGAAGTGGAACTCGTCCATGATCACCTGGCCGACGTCGGCCCGGGTGCCCTCGCGCAGCGCCAGGTTGGCCAGGATCTCCGCGGTGCAGCAGATGATCGGGGCGTCCGCGTTGACGCTGGCGTCGCCGGTGAGCATGCCGACGTTCTCCGCGCCGAAGACCTCGCAGAGGGCGAAGAACTTCTCCGAGACCAGCGCCTTGATCGGCGCGGTGTAGAAGGTCGTCCGGTCGTCGGCCAGGGCCGCGAAGTGCGCCGCGACCGCCACCAGGCTCTTGCCCGAGCCGGTCGGCGTGTTCATGATCAGGTTCGCGCCGGAGACGATCTCGATGACCGCCTCCTCCTGGTGGGGGTAGAGGTCGAGATCGCGCTCGGACGCCCAGCCGGCGAACGCGTCGTAGAGGGTGTCGGGGTCGGCGCTCTTCGGCAGCGCGGCGGTGAGAGTCATGGCGGCTCCCATCGTGCCTGGATCATGGGCCGCCGCGCCAACCGGGTTCAGCGCCGCCGGTGGATCAGGTCGAAGACGTCCCGCCCGGCGGTCAGCGCGCGCCGCTCGAACTTGGTCACCGGCCGGTGCGCCGGCCGGGGCGCGAAGCCGCCGTACACGTCCACCAGCTCCGGGTCGGCGGTCAGCGTCTCCCGCATCGACTCCGCGTACTCGGCCCAGTCGGTGGCGCAGTGCAGTGTCCCGCCGGGCGCCAGCCGGGAGCGCAGCAACGCCACGTGCGCCGGCTGGATGATCCGCCGCTTGTGGTGGCGGGCCTTCGGCCAGGGGTCGGGGAAGAAGACGTGCACCGCGTCCAGGCAGCCCGCCGGCATCGCCCGGACCAGGTCCAGCGCGTCGCCCTGGGCCACCCGGACGTTGGCCAGCCCGTGCCGTTCGACCAGCTCCAGCAGGTTGGCGATTCCGGGCGTGTGCACCTCGACCGCCAGATAATGTCGGTCCGGGTCGGCGACCGCCATCGCGGCGGTGGCGTCGCCCATGCCGGAGCCGATCTCCAGCACCAACGGGGCCCGCCGGTCGAACAGCGCCGTCGGATCGAACGGCCCGTCGAGGTCGGCGATCTCCAGCCCGTACGCGGGTCGGAGCCGGGCCAGCGCGTCGCGCTGCCGGTCGCTCATCCGGCCGCGGCGCGGATGGAAGGTGCGGATGCGGGCGGCGTGGGCCGGCGGGGCGGCGCTCAGGTCGGTGGAGGTCACAGCGATCCGAGCGTACGCGACCGGCGGTGCGGATCGGATGTGATGTACGGCCCGGGGTGAGAGGATTCATCCCGTAACGGCAGTACGGGCCGGCGCCGGGAGGGGGCATGGTGTCAGTCACGCGACGCGCGGCGTTGCTGATCGCGGCCGCCGCCTGCGCCCCGCTGGTCGGGGCGGCCCCCGCGTCGGCCGGGCCGCGTCCCGTCGCGCTGCCCGCCGCCGAACCGGCGACCGGGGAGAGCCAGCCGCCACCCGAGGACGTCATCTTCGTCGAGGTCACCCCGAGCACCGTGGAGCCCGGCTTCCTGGTCGGCATCCGCGCCAGCTGCCGGGACAACTCGATCCCGGCGATCGTGGTCTCCGACGCGTTCGGCCGCGTGCAGGTGCAGCCGCAACGGGGGCTGCTCACCGCGTCGCCGATGGTCAAGGAGCGCGCCCGCCCCGGCAACTACCGGGTCAAGCTGGAGTGCCCCAGCGGGCAGACCGCGTCCACCATGCTCCAGGTGGTCAAGCAGGTGGAGCCGACCCTCAGCCCGCTGCCGAGCCGCGGCCCGGCGACCGGCTTCGGCGGCACCGCCGGCGGCATCGGGCTGGGCGGCCTGCTGGTGCCGGTCGGTCTGGCCCTCACCGTGGCCGGGGCGGTCGTCGGCGTGGCCGCCTCCCGCCGGCCCCGTACCGTCCATGGTGCCGCCCGCCACTGAGCCCCGCCATGGCCGCGCCTCCCGCCTCCCCACCGCCCACCCGGGTGGCTCGTGGTCGCAGCCCCTGGTCGGCGCCGCTCGCCGTGCTGCTGGTGCTGGTCGGGGTCTTCGCCACCGGCGCTGGGCTGGGCCGGACCGTCGGCCCGTTCGACTGGGCCGACGCGTCGACCGGCGCCACGCCGCGCGCCGCCGAG
>NZ_JBSGJR010000275.1:0-8742 GCF_053605645.1 Micromonospora sp. NPDC003776 | reverse complement strand
CGACGTCGAGCGCGGCACCGTCCCCGCCGGCCGCCGCACCCAGGATCCGACCCAGGGCGCTAATCGGGAAGACCAGCCGGTACAGGCCGTAGTTGATGTAGAAGTCGCCGGGGAAGCCGGTGCCGGTGTAGTGCGGCTCGTCCCAGCCGCCGTCCGGCCGCTGGGTGTCGACCAGCCAGCGCACCCCGCGCTGGGCCGATTCCCCGGCGCCGTGGCCGGCGGCGTGCAGCGCGAGCAGCGCCCAGGCGGTCTGGGAGGCGGTGGACTCGCCGCGCCCGATCCAGGACGGGTCGCGGTAGGAGCGCATGTCCTCGCCCCAGCCGCCGTCGGGGTTCTGGTGCGCCGACAGCCACTCCAGGGCCCGCCGGATCGCCGGGTGTCCCGTCGGGACGCCGGCCGCCACCAGCGCCGGCACCACGGCCCCGGTGCCGTACACGTGGTTGGCGCCCCACCGGCCGAACCAGGATCCGTCCGGTTCCTGGGACCGCAGCAGCCAGGCCACGCCGCGGCGTACCGGAGGAGTCCCGGCGAAGTTCTCCTTCGCCAGCGCCTCGACGACATGCGCGGTCACATCCGCGCTCGGCGGGTCGATCACCTCACCGAAGTCGCAGAACGGCAGCTCGCCCAGGATCGCCCGGGTGTTGTCGGCGTCGAAGGCAGCCCAGCCGCCGTCGCGGCACTGCATGCCCAGCAGCCACCGGGTGGCCCGCAGCACGGCCCCCTCGGCCGGTACGCCGGCCCGCCGCAACGCCATGATCACCTCGGCCGTGTCGTCGGTGTCGGCGTACCCGTCGTTGTCGAACTCGAAGGCCCAGCCGCCCACCGGCGTTTTCGGCCGGCGGACCGACCAGTCACCGCGAACCCGGATCTCCTCGCGGAGCAGCCAGTCACCGGCCCGGGTCAGCGCCGGATGCCCGGCCGGCAGCCCGGCGTCGGCGAGCGCGGTGACGGCGAGCGCGGTGTCCCAGACCGGCGACTGGCACGCCTCCAACCGGTGCACCGGGCCGTCCGCGGTCTCCTCCCGCACCGTGAATCGCTCCAACCCCTCCAGGCCGGCCCGGAGTACGGGATGGTCCAGCGGGTAGCCGAGCAGGTGCAACGCCATCAGCGAATAGACCCAGGGCGGTTGGATCCCGCCCCAGGATCCGTCGGCCTCCTGGCGGGCCACGATCCACTCGGCGGCCCGGCGCAGCGCGTGCCGGCGCACCGGCCCCCGGGCGATCCGCTCGTAGCGGCTGGCGACGCGGTCGAGCCGGTGCAGTACGCCGGATCGGGACGGCAGCCGGGGCGGCCGTGGCGGCGCCTGCCCGGTACGCAGCTCGTCGACGGAGAAGCCCAGCTCCCGGACCGGACGCACGGCGCGGACGATCGACAGCGGCACGATGGTCTGGCGGGCCCAGCAGGCGAAGTCGTAGATGTTGAACGGCATCCAGGACGGCAGCAGCACCAGCTCCGGCGGCACGGCGGGCAGGCTGGACCACGGCCAGTGGCCGAACAGGGCCAGCCAGAACCGGGTGAACACCCGGGTGGCGGCCAGCCCGCCGTGGGCGCGGATGAACCGGGCCGCCGTGACCAGATGTGGCGCCTCCGGTGAATCACCGGCCAGCCGCAGCGCCAGGTAGGCCTCGACCGTGGTGGAGAGGTCCCCCGGTCCGCCGTGGAAGGTCGCCCAGGCGCCGTCGGGGAGCTGCTGGGACCGGATCCACCGCGCCGACTCCGCGGTCCGCTCGGCGGTGCGGATGCCCAGGAACTGGCGCAGCAGCAGGTCCTCGGCGTCCATGGTGACGTTGGTGGCGAGCTCGCCCTTCCACCAGCCGGCGTCGTCCTGCAACCCCAACAGGTGGTCGCAGGCACGGCGCAGGGCCTCCCGGGCCGCATCGTGCGGGACCGGCGGCGTGGCCGGCTGGTCGGTGGCGGTGGGTTTCGTGGAGAGCAGGTCGGTCATCAGTGGTCCCGTCCGGTGATGAAGGTGGTGATGTCCAGCAGCTCCGCGCGGACGTCGGTGGGCAGGTCGAGGGCGTCCAGCTCGGCGCGGGCCCGCTCGGCCTCCTGCCAGGCCTGCCGCTCGGTCCCGTCGCGGGCCCCCGTCGCCTCGATCAGGGCGCTCGCCCGGGCCACCTCGTCATCGGTCAGCGGCGCCGCCGACCGGTACAGCTCGGCGAGTTCGTGCCCCGCCGGGTCCCCACTGGTGATCGCGCGGACGACCGGGATAGTGCGCTTGCGGGCCCGCAGGTCCGAGCCCACCGGCTTCCCGGTCCGCTGCGGGTCACCCCAGATGCCGAGCAGGTCGTCGACGAGCTGGAAGGCCAACCCCAGGTGCCGACCGAACCGGGACAGCCCCTCCACCAGGACCGGTGGCCCCTCGCAGAGGATCGCCCCGAGGGCGCACGAGCAGGCCAGCAACGCGGCGGTCTTGTCGCCGGCCATCCGCAGGCACTCGTCGAGGGTGACGTCCTCTCGGCGCTCGAAACTCAGATCGGCGGCCTGCCCGGCGACCAGGGCGCGGACGTCGAGGGCGAGCCGCCGCGCCGCCGGGCCACCCTCAGGCACGTCGAGGAGCGCCTCGTGGGCCAGCCCGATCAGCGCGTCCCCGGCGAGGATGGCCGGGCCGACCCCGAACACCGTCCAGGCTGTCGGCCGGTGACGGCGCTCGGTGTCCCCGTCCATCACGTCGTCGTGCAGCAGCGAGAAGTTGTGCGCCAGCTCGACCGCCGCGGCGGCCGGCACGCCGGCCTGCGGCTCGGCTCCGGTGGCGCTGGCCGACAGCAGCGCCAGGGTGGGCCGCAGCCCCTTGCCCCGGCAGTCGGCGGGTGACCCGTCGGCGTTCCAGTAGCCGAGCTGATAGCCACCGATCAGCCGGTTGTCCGGGTCCAGCCGGTCGAGCAGCGCCCGGATGGCCGGTTCGACCTGGGTCTGCGTCCGGTCAGCGCTGCGGCTGTGTGCGATGGTCATCGTGCGGCCTCCGTCTGGTGTCGGGGCCGGGACACGAGGTCGCGGGCGACGGCGTCGGCGGCCTGCTGGCCGCTGCGCACCGCGCCCTCCATCGTGTCCGGCCAGCCTGTGTCGGTCCACGCGCCGGCCAGGGCCAGGCCGGGTAGGCGGGTTACGCAACCGGGCCGGTACGCCCGGGTCCCGGGCGCCTGCCGGAAGGTTGCCTTCGGCTCCCGGGTGACGAACGCGTCCCGTACCGGGGTGTGCCGGGCGGCAGGGAACAGGTCGGCCAGTGCCCGGCGCTGCACCGCGACGAGTTCCGCGGTCCGGCGCTCGATCTCGGCGTCGGCCGCCGACAGCGACACCACCAGGTGCTGGCCGTCGACCCCCGGCGCCGACCGGTCGAAGATCCACTGAGCCGGGGACTCCACGGCGGCGGCCATGGACAGCTCGGTCACCCGGGCGGCGTACCGCAGGTGCACGTTGACGATCGGCGCCGCGCCCAGCCGGTGCCACTGCCCGGCGGTGGGCGCGGCGGCGGGCGGCACCAGCGCCGCCGCGGCCGGGTGCGGGACGGCCAGCACGATCCCGTCCGCCTCGATCTCGGTGCCGTCGAGCCCGATCCGGAACCCGTCCGGCTCCGGCCGTATCCAGCGGACCCTGGCCCGGACGTGCACCCGGGCGCCGAGCCGGTCCAGCAGCCGGCGGGCCGCGACGGCGTGCAGGTCGACCAGCGGGACGCGGGGGCGACCGATGTCGCCGGCGTCCGCGGCGTCGAGCAGACCCGTCCGGAACACCCTCGCCGCCAGCGCCAACGAGGCCTGCGCGCAGGGCAGGTTCAGCGCCGCAACGGTGATCAGGTCCCAGAGCCGGCGGATCGCCCGGGCACCCTGGCCGTGCTCGACGAGCCAGTCGCCGAAGCTGCGCCGGTCGGTGGCGGCCAGGTCCGGGTCGACGTACCGCAGCGCGGCGCAGGCCCGGACGGCGGCGAGCCGCTCCGCCGGGCTGAGCAGCCGGTAGCCGGCCAGCGCGGGGAGCAGATGCGCCGGCGCCGGCAGTGCCCGGCGGGTCAGCAGCTGCGGGGGCCGCCCCGGCAGCAGCACCGGCACCGCGAACCGGCGTTGCAGGTGGGTGCCGCCGCTGGTGCCGAGCCGGTCCAGCAGGCCCCGGTAGGCGGTGTAACAGCGCAGGAAGACGTGTTGACCGGTGTCCACCGTCAGGCCGTCGCGCCGCAGCGTGTAGGTGGCCCCACCGAGTTCCGGCCGGCTCTCCAGCAGGGTGACCGGTAGGCCGAGGTCGGCGAGCCGGATCGCTGCCGCGATCCCGGCCAGGCCGCCCCCGATCACGCAGACCCCGCCGGTACGGGTGGTCGGCGTCGTGATCGCCGCCCCGCTCACGCGGTACGTCCCACGAGGGCCCGCGCCGCCACCCAGACCTTCTCCCGAGCGGGCAGGGAGACGCGGCCACGGGTGACCGCCAGTGGATCGGCGGCCATCCGGGCGAGCAGCCGTCGGTAGATGCCGGCCATCGCGGCCGTGCAGGCCGCGCTGCGGCGGTCCAGCAGGGGCAGCAGCCGCAGGCCCCGGTCGTACCAGCCGGCCGCCCGGATGGCCTCGAAGCGCACCAGCCCGGCCAGCCGCTCGGGCGGATCGGCGAAGCCGGCGTCCGACAGCCGCAGTGAGCAGCCGAACCGGTCCAGGTCGTCGGCCGGCAGGTAGATCCGGCCGGCGGCCCGGTCCTCCACGAGATCGCGCAGGATGTTGGTCAGCTGGAGCGCTACGCCCAGCGCGTCGGCCAGCGGTTCGGCCCGACGCGGGTCGGTGGCGCCGAACACCCCGAGGGACAGGCGGCCGATGGAGCCCGCCACGCACCGGCAGTACCAGACCAGCTCGTCGAAGCTGTCGTAGCGGCGGCCGGTCACGTCGGCGACGCAGCCGTCGATCAGCTCGTCGAAGGCGGCCAGGGGGAGCGGCATCCGGGTCGCGGCGTGGCCGAGCGCGGCGAGCACGGGATCCCCGCCGCTGTCGCCGGGCAGCCGATGCAGCGCCTCGCGGATCTGCGCCAGCCGCTCCAGCTTGTCCTCGGGAGGCAGCGGCCCGTCGCCGATGTCGTCGATGCGGCGGGCGGTCGCGTAGACGGCCGAGAGCGCCCGCCGCTTCGCCGGCGGCAGCAGGCGGATGCCGTACGAGAAGTTGGCCGCCTGCGTACGGGTGACCTGTTCACAGTGCCGGTAGGCGGCCTCGATTCCGGTGATCGTGGTCATCCCGCACTCCGGACCGTGGCGGCCAGCCAGCTGGTGAGGACACGCCGTGCGCGGGGACGCACGGCGACCCGGAGCGGGTCGTGGTCGGCGTCCGCCAGTGCGTCGAGGGTGGCCCGGCCGCCGGCGAGATACCCGCTGACCGCCAGCCGGCTCCAGCCCCGCAACGCCGCCACCAGCGGCGCGCCCGCATCGAGCCAGGCGCGCGCCCGTTCCGCCTCGAAGCCGATCAGCTCCCGCAACGGCCGGCCGGCCGTGGGCCGGGCGAGGTCGGCCTCGGTGACGCCGAACCGGTCCATGTCCTCGCGCGGCAGGTAGATCCGGCCGCGCCGGTGGTCCTCGGCCACGTCCTGAAGGTGCTCGACGATCTGCAAGGCGGTGCAGACCCGGTCGGACAGTGCGAGCGTCGCCGGTGTGGCCTGCCCGAAGACGTGCAGGACCAGGTGGCCCACCGGGTTGGCCGACAGGGTGCAGTAGTCGACCAGCTCCGCGAAGGTGGCGTACCGGGTGACCCGCTGGTCGACCCGGTTCGCCTCGATCAGCCGGACGAACGCCTCCCGCGGCGGCCGGCACTCGGCCACGGTGGGCGCGAGGGCACGCAGCACCGGATGGGTCACCGCGCGGCCCTCGTAGAGGGCGGTCAGCTCGGCCTCGACGCCGTCCAGGGCGGCCAGCCGGTCGTTTCCCGCCGTCAGCGGCTCGTCGCCGAGGTCGTCGACGTACCGGGCGTAGCCGTACAACGCCAGCAGGTGGCGGCGGTGCCGGGCGGGCAGTATCCGTAACGCGACCGGAAAGTTCTCCTGCGCGCGAGCCTGCTCGACCCGCCGCGCGGTCGGGGCGTCGATCGTCCGACTCATCCTCGGTTCCCTCCTCTCGGGCGCGGGCCGATGGTGCTGCTCAACCGGGCAACGGGGTCGGTCGACCGCGGGCACCGGCCGGGTGCGGCCGCGTCTTTTCCGCACGCCGAACGCCCACCGGGGATTGGTGGGTCCCGGCGGCGAAGCATCGCGCCACCTGCTGCGGCTGCGGTGAGCCAGCGGTGGCTGCGGCGGGCATCTGCCGTGTCGGCAGCGAAATAACCTCAGGAGCCCGCAAAAGGAGCATAAGCACTTCGATCATCTCTGCTCCTCGAATCGCCTCGAATCCTTCGACCGGATCGTCGAGGCGCCGCCCGGGTGGGTGGCGGCGGACTCAGGCCCGTCGCTGGTCGGACGCGGCCGCCGTGGCCACGTCGACCGGGTAGTCGCGCCGGGCGGCGAGCAGGATGAGACCGTTGGCGACCAGTGGCACGAGCATGATCAGGAACGCGTCCCGCAGGCCCCTGCCGCTGGACCGGCCACCTGGCCCGCTGAGCTGGTCGGCGAGCCAGCCAAAGATGGCCGGGGCGGCCGCCTCGGCGGCGAGGCGCAGCATCGTTCGCAGGCTCTCCGCCCGCCCCCACAACCGCCCGGGGACGATGTCCAGCCGGGCGGCATCCAGCGGTGGGTTGGCCGTCGCCAGCGCACCGGCCCCCAGCGCGATCAGCGGCAGCGCCGCGAGCACCGAGGTGAGCCACACGCCGGGCAGGAAGAACACCGCGGCAGCCACGTAACCGAACGCCGGGACGACAACCCGGACCCGGGTGTGGCCCCGCGCCAGCGCCCGGTCGGTGAACCGCCCGGCGAGCACGGCACCGGTCAGCGCCGCCACCCCGATCATCGGCACCAGAGCGCCGAGCGTCGTCTGCGGGATGCCGAAGTGCCGGACCGCGAAGACGACGATGAAGGTCCGCATGCCGGCGAAGAAGAAGTAGCCGACCGACGAGGCCAGGATCAGCAGCCGGTTGGTCGGGATCGACAGCAGGTACCTCGCGGTCCTGGCCAGGGACCAGCGGTTGGGATCATCACGTACCACCCGGTCACCAGCCGGTGCGACACCCCGGTCGGCCATCACCGCCTGAGCCCGGCCGACAGGCCGCCCCGAACGGTCCGGCCGGCGTCCGGGCCTGGACGAACCGCGGTCGCTGGGCAGCCAGCCGGCGCCCCCACGAGCGGGCTCGGGCAGCAGCCGCCAGACCGCCACGGCCAGGACCGCGCTCGCGATCCCGAGCAGGACGAAGGCCGCGCGCCAGGACAGCGCCGCCGCGACCTCGCTACCGATCAGCAGCCCGATGCCGGCTCCGATGATCTCGCCGGTGAGGATCCAGCCGAGCACCCCCGCCCGGTTGTCCGGCGGAATGAGGTCGCCGGTCAACGAGACCACCACCGGGCCGGCCGCGGCCACGCCGGCGCCGAGCAGCAGTCGGGACCCCAGCAGCCACCAGTAGTTGGGCGCGAGAGCGCCGGCGATCATCGCGGCCGCCCAGAGCGCCACTGTGATCACCAGCAGACGCACCCGGTCGGTCCGGTCGGCGAGTACGCCCAGCGGCACCGAGGCGAACGCGCCGATCCCCGACGACGCCGTGGCGAGCAGGCCGAGGCGGGCATGGCTGATGTCGAGGCTCGCCTCCAACTGGCCGGCCGCCGCACCGAGCGTTCCGGTGTCCGCGCTGTTCAACGCCAGCACCGAGGCCAGCAGCAACACGACGCGTGCCCGGCCGGGGCCACCCAGCAGATGACGCGCCCACCGCGCCGGCAGCCCCTCCGGTTCCCCGTGTCCGCTCCGGTTATCCCTCACCGACCCCGGCCATGACTGTCCGACCCGCCGCACCGGCACCGTCTGGTGCCCATCCCAACTCTGCCCGACCGCCGGGTCGTCCGCGCCACGAACGGCACTGCACCGAACCCGGCGCTGGAGCGCGCGAAAACCGGTGGAACGGCGCGGCGGTACGCCACTACCGTGCTGCCGGACCAGGTCGTCTAGTTGAGGACGCGCCGTTGTACACCCTGTGAGACCTCCCGAGCGCTGATTTGTCGCGCGTCGCGCATCTGCGCCGCGCTCCTTCTTGCTGCGGATTTCTCACTGAAACCGGTGTGCTTCTGTGTCTGAAAACTGGGTGGTCGTACCCACCTGCCTGCCCCTCGTTCGCCGCCGTTGCCACGCCTGCGCGTCCGAGCGCTTTCGGGCAACCGGCAAATTCCGCGTCAACGCAAACCACAAGCTCATCGACGCCTGGCTCCTCGCCCGCTGTACCGGCTGCGGGGACACGGTCAAGCTCACGCTCCTGGAGCGGATGACGGTGCGCTCCGTACCGCCTGAGCTGCTGGACCGGCTGCATGACAACGACGCTGGCCTGACAGCAGAGCTGCTCCAGGATCCGCTCGTGCAGCGCCGCAACCGCATCGCCCTCGACTGGGACGGCGCCTGGCGCCTCGACACAAACGGATCCGATCACCTGGACCGCGAGGTGATCGACGTCCGGGTCCGCTTCGCGGCGCGGATCCCGGTCCGGCCGGTGCGACTGATCGCGGAAGGTTCCGGTCTCTCGCGGGCCGAGGTCGAGAGACTGATCGGGGAGGGGAAAGTCGTCTCGGCGGTCCGGCTGAGCGGCAAGCTCTCCGGCGACTTCACCTTCACGCTCAAACGCTGACCCTCCTTGGGGACCCGGGCCTGTCCGGCGTGATCCGCCGGAC
>NZ_JBSGJR010000274.1:0-8762 GCF_053605645.1 Micromonospora sp. NPDC003776 | reverse complement strand
CGGACGTGCCGTCCGGGCCCGGCGTCGTGGGATCAGTTGGCGCCCAGGTCCTGCAGCGCCTTCTCCGCCCCCCGGTGCAGCTTCACCGGATCGGTCTTGCGGGCGTTCTCCAGGTTGATGCCCTTGGCGGCCGGGTTGGCCTGGGCGAGGGCGTCCTTCTTCTCGAAGACCGTCCGGGTGATGGCGCAGGCCACGTTGGCGTCCAGGTTGTCCCGGACCAGCAGCACGTTCGGCACCACGATGGTCGGGCTGTCGGCGGCCGTCCGGTAGACGTCCTTGCCGATCGTGCCGGCCTGGTACGCCGGGTTGAGCTCGGCCATCTTCGGCAGCAGCGGGCTGATGTCGATGAACTTCACCTTGTCGCCAGCCGTGGTGAAGAGGTCGGTGACCCCGCCGGTCGGCACCCCGCCGGACCAGAAGAAGCCGTCGATGCTGCCGTCCTTCATGCCGTCGACGGTCTTGGTCAGGTCGAGCCGCTGCGCCTGGATGTCCTTGGCCGGGTTGAGGCCGGCGGCGGTGAGCAGCCGGTTGGCGATCACCTCGGTGCCGGACTTCGGCGAGCCGGTGGAGATCTTCTTGCCCTTCATGTCGGCGACCGAGGTGATCCCCGCGTCGGCCCGGACGACCACCTGGGTGTAGTTGTCGTAGATCCGGGCGAGCGCCCGCACCGGCTGCGGCGAGCTGAAGCTGCCCTTGCCCTGCACGGCGTTGACTGCGGTGTCGAAGAGCGAGAAGGCGACGTCGTACTGGCCGGCGACGAGCTGCTCGATGTTCTGCACCGAGGCGCCGGTCTCGGCGGCCGTGCCGGTGAGCTTGCCGCCGGTGGCTCCGGAGAGCTGGCCGGCCAGGGCGTTGCCGACGACGTAGTAGACGCCGGTGGCGTTGCCGGTGGCGATGCCGACCCGGGTGTCCTTGGCGACGTTGCAGGTGATCTCGCTGGCCGTGTCGTCCGTCGCGGCGCCGTCCTGGCGGCCCCCGCAGCCGGCGGCACCGGCCGCGACCAGGGCCAGCACCCCGACACCCGCGACTAACCGTGCATTGATCCGTCTCACTGATCTTCCTCCCCAGGGGTTCCGGATGGGACTGCCGGGGACGCGCCGGCCCGGCCGGCGGTCCTCCGTCGGATGAGGACGCCCGCGACCAGCCCGGCGGCCAGCAGGGCGCCGACGGCGATCGGCACGGGTTCGAGCCGGAGCAGGGCCAGCCCGCCGAGCGCGCCGAGGATCCGCTCCGGGACGCCGGCCGGCCCGACCCCGGGCAGCCAGCCGCCCGCGGCCACCGCCAGCAGGGCCACCCCGGCGGCGGAGACCACCGCGGCCACCGCGATCCGTCCCGGCCCGCCGATGCCCAGCAGCCCCAGGCCGGTCGGCGTGAGCACGAAGGCGATCGGGATGAGGTACGCGGGCAGCGCGTACCGCAGGGTCTGCCACATGGTCGGGACCAGCCGGCCGCCGGTCACCGCGGCGGCGGCCACGGCGGCGAGCGCGGTCGGCGGGGAGACCTCGGACAGCACCGCGAAGTAGAAGACGAACATCGCCGCGGCGGGCGCGGCGACGCCGAGGTTGAGCAGCGCCGGACCGATGATCACCCAGCCGATCACGAACGAGGCGGTGACCGGCACGGCCAGGCCGAGCAGGGTGAGTGCGACGGCGGCCAGCAGCGCCGTGAGCGCCAGCACCACGGCCGGCTCGGAGCTGACCGCCTGGGCCCCGCTCACCAGCAGCGCGGCGGCCTGTGGGCCGAGGCCGGTCTTGGTGGTGGTGGCGGTGATGATGCCGGCGGCGGCGCAGACCGCGCTCACCGCCAGCACTCCGCGTACGCCGCCGCTGAGCGCCTCGACCAGCCGTGCCGGGGTGAGCCGGTGCCGCCGGTCCAGGAAGGACAGCGCGGCGGCGAGCAGGGTGGCGATCACCACGGCCCGCACCGCCGAGGCGCCGGTGGCGAGCACCACGATGATCACGATGAGCGAGAGGAAGTGGTAGCCGAAGCGGGCCAGCAGCCGCCACGCGGAGCCGGTGGCGAGCACCACGGGGCGTACCCCGGAGCGGCGGGCGTCGATCTCGACGGAGAGCAGGATGCCCAGGTAGTAGAGGATCGTCGGCACCGTGGCCCAGCCGAGCACCTGGAGGTAGGACACGCCCAGGTACTCGGCGATGATGAACGCCGCGGCGCCCAGCGTCGGCGGGGAGAGGATCGCGCCGACGCCCGCGGCGGCGAGCATGCCGCCGGCCCGCTCCGGCGGGTATCCCGCCCGGCGCAGGATCGGCCAGGTGACCGCGCCGATGCTGACGGTGGTGGCCGCGCCCGAGCCGGAGACGGTGCCGAGCAGGAAGCCGGAGGCGACCGCGGTCCGTCCGGGCGCGGTCCGGGAGCGGCGGAACGCGGCGGCGGAGAGCTCGACGAAGAACCGGCCCGCCCCGGAGAGGTCCAGCACCGCGCCGTAGATGGTGAACAGCACGATGTACGAGGCGGCCACGTCCAGCGGGGTGCCGTAGAAGCCGCTGTCGGAGTTGTAGAAGGCGTCGACGAGCTGGTCGAAGTCGAGCCCGGCGTGGGCGACCGGCCAGGACTGCGGCAGCAGCCCACCGTAGTAGCCGTAGCCGAGGAAGAGCAGGCAGACCGCCGGCAGGATCCAGCCGGTGGTGCGCCGGCACGCCTCCAGCAGCAGGAGCAGCAGCACGGTGCCCATCGCCACGTCCAGCGGGTCGAGCAGGCCCTGCCGGTCCAGGAAGGCGTCGTACCCGCCGCCACCGGCGCCGATGGTCACCGGCAGCACCGGATAGAGGCAGCTCACCAGCGCGGCGACGGCCAGTGCCCAGTCCAGCGGGGTGGGCCCGCCGCGGTGCGCCGCGCCGTCCGCCGGCGCGGCCGCCCGCCACGGCAGCCGCAGCCCGGACGGGTACGCCAGAAACACCATCGGCAGTACGCCGGCCAGAAAAATGATCAGGTAATACTTGCTGCCCTGCGGAAGCGGAAAGAAGACCTGCCAGAGGGCGAGCAGCGCGATGGCGACGGTGGCGCCGGTGAACAGGAGTCCGACCGGTCCGGACAGGACCCGGCCCGGTTTCTCGTCCTCGAAACGGGCCGCGAGTTCCCGGGTGTCGTGGTGCCCGCCGGCCGGTCCGTCGTCGGCCCAGACCGGATCGCCCACCGCTCCCTCGGCGGGCGGGAGCGGCACCGGAGCCACGTCCACACCGGAGGTTGAAGCCGGCGGGTCGGTGGGCCGGGGCGTCGGAGGGGAGCCGTCGGGAGAGCGCACGGGCGACACGAGGGGGCACGATACGCGAATCGCACACACGATGGGAACATTGTCGATTGCGATTGCGGTACGTGACGGAAATGGTGCTCCCATTACTCAGCGCATTCGTATTCAGAGTGGTTTTCGCAATTCGTCGAGGAAAGGAGTGGTTCACTTCTTGAATCACGTCGCGTCCGAAATGGATCTGTCCACGATGCCGGACTGATCCGGATTTCCGGGCAACGCCTGGGCGATCACAGGGAGTAAGCAGATCACTCTCGGTGTGTGGGTGGGAGGCCGGGCGGATAACCGGTCGAGGCTGTCGGACCGGGCGGCTAGGGTCGGCCGGTGACCACAGCTCAGCCACTCATCCGGGCCCACGGGCTGGTGAAACGGTTCGGCGACTTCACCGCCGTCAACGGCATCGACGTCGAGGTACGCCCCGGCGAGGCGTTCGGCTTCCTCGGGCCGAACGGCGCCGGCAAGTCCTCCACGATGCGGATGATCGGCTGCATCTCCCCGCCCTCCGGTGGCGAGTTGCGCATCCTCGGCATGGACCCGGTCCGCGACGGGCCCGCGATCCGGGCCCGGCTCGGCGTCTGCCCGCAACTGGACAACCTCGACCCGGAGCTGACCGTCCGGGAGAACCTCACCACCTACGCCCGCTACTTCGGGATCCCGCGCCGGGTGGCCCGGGAGCGGGCCGCCGAGCTGCTCGACTTCGTCCAGCTCGCCGAGCGCGCCGAGAGCAAGGTGGAGCCGCTCTCCGGCGGCATGAAGCGCCGGTTGACCATCGCCCGGGCGCTGGTCAACAACCCGGAGATCGTGCTCCTCGACGAGCCCACCACCGGGCTCGACCCGCAGGCCCGGCACCTGGTCTGGGAGCGCCTGTTCCGGCTCAAGCAGCAGGGCGTGACCCTGGTTCTCACCACGCACTACATGGACGAGGCGGAGCAGCTCTGCGACCGCCTGGTGGTTATGGACGGCGGCCGGATCGTGGCCGAGGGTTCGCCCCGCGCCCTGATCGAGGAGCACTCCACCCGCGAGGTGGTGGAGCTGCGCTTCGCCGCCGAGTCGCAGGAGGCGTTCGCCGGCAAGCTGAGCGGCCTGGGCGAGCGGGTCGAGGTGCTGCCCGACCGCATCCTGCTCTACGTGGCCGACGGCGACGCGGCGGTCGCCGAGGTGACCGCGCGCGGGCTCGTCCCGGCCAGCGTCCTGGTTCGGCGCAGCAGCCTGGAGGACGTCTTCCTCCACCTCACCGGCCGGACCCTGGTCGACTAGCCGCCACCCGGCCCGGCTGTCTCGGGGCTGGAGCGCCACGGCGAGAATGAGCCGTTTGTCCGGCCCGGCCGCGGGTAACCGCCGGGCCGTGAACGCTGACGAACAGTACGAGCGCGGCCTGGAGGCGCTCCGGCAGGCCGCCGGCGGTGCCGGGCAGCGGCTCGTCGACGCCCTCGCCGACGTCTCACCCGAGCTCGGCTACCGGTCCGTCGCCTGGTCCTACGGGGACCTCTACGTCCGGCCCGAACTGCCGCGCCGTGACCGGGAGCTGCTGACCCTCGGCATCCTCACCGGTCTCGGCGGCGCCGAGGCCCAGCTCGAGGTCCACGTGAACGGCGCCCTCAACGCCGGCCTGACGCCCGCCGAGATCGTCGAGGCCCTGCTGCAGGCGGTGGTCTACTGCGGGGTGCCGCGGGCGGTCAACGCCACCCTCGTCGCCAAGAAGGTCTTCGCCGAACGCAACCTGCTCCCGGTCCGCCCCTCGGGAAAATGATCAGCGGACGCGCTCGCCGACAGTGACATGCCCGTGATGGAGAGCCTGCGCACTCTGAGTAATCGAGGCCCCTCTCCGGAACATCACACCGCGTTCGCCCGCTCGGCCTGAGCCTCGCTGAGCTGGCCCTTTCTCGTCGATCCCGGGCACCCCGGCGACCCCCTCGCGCCGCCTTTGCTCTGCTTCAGCGGACGCAACAGCCACGGTGCGTTTCTGTTGCGCCGATTGAAGCAGAGCAAAGCGAGCGGGACAGGGAGCCGGCCGGCGGGGGTCAGGTGACGGTCGGTGACCAGGGTTCCGTGCCGTCCGGGTGGTCTCGCCGTGCCCCGTCGGCCCGGCCGAGCCGGTGCCCCGACCGAGCGGAACTTGCGGAAGAACTGGCGCACGCCGCCGTCGCGCTGTCCCGAACCCGTGCCGGGGGGAAACTCGCGCGACGGCACCGGCGGCCCGCCGTAACGTGGCCGGCGGCCTGTCGTACCCGGGCGGTAGGAAGGCCGATGTGGGCGGAGCGCGGGGGTGGTCGACGTGAGCGTGGCGGAGCGGGCCGGGGCGGCGGTGCCCCGGGTGCCGGCGCTGGCGGTGCTCGCGCACTACCTGGTCGGCTACCGGCGCACCTGGCGGGCCGGCGTCTTCTCGTCCTTCCTGCTGCCGGTGCTCACGGTGCTCGGGTTCGGCGTCGGTGTCGGGGCGTACGTGGACCGCGGCGTGGGCGGGGTGCCCTACCTGGAGTGGCTGGTGCCCGGCCTGATCGCGTCCACCGCGCTGCAGGTCGCGGTGGCCGAGTCGACCTGGCCGGTGCACAGCAACTTCAAGTGGATCCGGACCTACCACGCGCAGGTCGCCGCCCCGCTGCGGGTCGGCGACATCATCGGCGGCCACCTCGCCTTCGTGCTGTTCCGGGTGCTCACCAGCGTGCTGGCGTTCCTGCTGGTGACCGCACTGTTCGGGGCGCTGCGCTCGCCGTGGGCGCTGACCGTCCCGGCGGTGGTGCTGCTGCTCGGCCTGGCGGTGGCCGCGCCGACCTTCGCGTTCAGCGCCGCCGTGCCCAGCGACAGCTACCTGGCGCTGTTCTTCCGGTTCGCGGTGATCCCGATGACGCTCTTCGCCGGGGTGTTCTTCCCGGTCGAGCAGCTCCCGGGCGGGTTGCGGCAGCTCGCGTACGTGACCCCGCTCTGGCACGGCGTGGACCTCTGCCGCGCCGCCACGCTGGGCGTGCCTCCGCAGTGGTCGGTCACCGGTCACCTGCTCTACCTCGCCGCCTGGGCGGCCGCCGGCTGGCTGGCCGCCCGGCGGGTCTTCCACCGCGCGCTCGTCGTCTGAGAGGGGAAACCGTGGTCGCTCTCGTCCTGCCCCGGCTGGTCGGCTCCGCGGGGGTGCGCCGCTCCGCCTCGGTGGCCGAGCGCAACCTCACCGCGCTGCGCAGCGCGTACTGGCTGGTGCTGCTCTCCGGCTTCCTGGAGCCGGTGCTCTACCTCTTCTCGATCGGCATCGGGGTGGGCGCGCTGGTCGGCGACCTCACCCTGCCCGACGGCCGGCTGGTCTCGTACGCGGCCTTCGTGGCCCCGGCGATGCTCGCCTCGTCGGCGATGAGCGGGGCGCTGTCGGAGACCACGTTCAACTTCTTCGGCAAGATGAAGTACATGAAGCTGTACGACGGGGTCATCGCGACCCCGGTGCAGCCGTTCGAGATCGCCCTCGGCGAGTTGGGCTGGGCGATGGTCCGGGGCAGCCTCTACTCGGCGGCCTTCCTGGTGATCATGGTGGCGATGGACCTGACCACCGCGGTGCGGGCGGCCACCGCCTTCCCGGCCGCGGTGCTGGTCGGTTTCGCGTTCGGCGCGCTCGGCATGACCGTCTCCACCCTGATGCGCAGCTGGCAGGACTTCGACCTGATGGGCTCGGCCCAGTTCACCCTCTTCCTGTTCTCCGGCACGTTCGTCCCGGCCGAGGCGTATCCGGCGGTGCTGCGCTGGGTGGTCGAGTTGACCCCGCTCTACCGGTCGGTGCACCTGATCCGGGGCATCTGCGTGGGCGCGTCCGGCTGGTCCTGGCTGCTGGACCTGGCCTACCTGCTGGTGCTGACCGTCGGGATGCTCGCGGTGGCTTCGCGACGGATGGGGCGGATGCTCTACAAGTAGGTGGTTATCCGGCCTGGTCGTCGGGGCATCCCACGGGGACGACGCGACGACGAGGGAGATGCGATGGCCGCCGAGGAGTCTTCCGCCCGCAACGGGCACGACCGGGTCCGGCCGGTGGGACCGGACGACGGGCCGGAGAGCCCGGCCGAGCTGTCCGGTACCGGTTGGCTGGCGACACTCAAGCGCACGGTCAAGGAGTTCCAGGAGGACAACCTCACCGACTGGGCCGCCGCGCTCACCTACTACGGCGTGCTCTCCATCTTCCCGGGCCTGCTGGTGCTCATCTCGGTGCTCGGCCTGCTCGGCGAGCGGGCCACCAAGGGCGTCAAGGACACCGTCGACCAGGCGGTGCCGCAGCCGAGCATCCAGCAGATCATCGACGGGGCGATCGAGCAGGCCGGCAGGTCCGGCGGTCTGGCCAGCATCGCGGCGATCATCGGTCTGCTCGCCGCCTTCTGGTCCGCCTCCGGGTACGTCGCCGCCTTCATGCGCGCCTCTAACAGCATCTACGACGTGCCGGAGGGGCGGCCGGTCTGGAAGACCCTGCCGATCCGGCTCGGCGTGACCGCCGTGATCGGGCTGATGCTGCTGGCCAGCGCCGTGATCGTGGTGTTCACCGGCGGCCTGGCCGAGCGGGTGGGCAGCGCGATCGGGCTGGGCTCGACCGCCGTGACGGTGTGGAACATCGCCAAGTGGCCGGTACTGCTGGTGCTGGTCAGCCTGATGTTCGCGATCCTCTACTGGGCCTCGCCGAACGCCCGGCACGGCGGCTTCCGCTGGGTCAGTCCCGGCGGCGTGCTGGCCGTGGTGATCTGGGTGGTCATCTCCGGTCTCTTCGCGCTCTACGTCTCGAATTTCGCCTCGTACAACAAGACCTACGGGGCGCTGGCCGGCGTGATCATCTTCCTGGTCTGGCTCTGGCTCAGCAACATCGCCATCCTGCTCGGCGCCGAGTTCGACGCCGAACTGGAGCGCGGCCGGGCGATCGCGGCCGGACACCCCGCCACCAAGGAGCCGTACGTCGAGCTGCGCGACGACCGGAAGCTGAAGAAGAAGCGCAACTCGGCCACCCGCCGCTGACCCGTACGCTGGGTTCCGCCCCCGCCACGCAGCGCGTGTCGGGGGCGGTTTGTTTTTCTTGATCCACTCCCGCTTTTGCTCAGATTGACAAAAGTTTGGACAGGATCTGCTGAAGCTATGGACACGTCACCCTGAAGCCTCCTACTGTGTCGGACACGACACGTCGCCGTTGCGTCGATGTGAACGACTCCGATGCGGAGGTGAGTCCCGGTGCGGACGGTGGACCCCCTGCACGTACAGCTCCTGCGACTGCTCCGGGACGAGGGCGCGGTCTCCCGCGCCGAACTCGGCGACCGGTTGCAGATGCCCCGCCCGCGCCTCCTCGCGGAACTGGAGCGCCTGGTCGGCCTCGGCTACGTCGCCGAGGCCGGGCTCGCCGCCTCGCGGGGCGGTCGACGGTCCACCCTGGTCGAGTTGAGCCCGCACCTGCGCTTTGCCTCGGTGGACCTGGGCGCCAGCTCGATCGACGTCGAGGTGGTGAACGGCCGGCTGGAACCGGTGGCCGCCTACACCGAGCAGGCCGACATCCGCT
>NZ_JBSGJR010000273.1:0-8788 GCF_053605645.1 Micromonospora sp. NPDC003776 | reverse complement strand
GCGCCCGGTCAGCACCTTGGTGTACGCCGCGAGCGCCCCCGGCACGGCAAGTTCCCCGGTCTCCTCGCCGGCGTCCTGGCGCCGGTCGCCCGCGCCCTCACCCCGCCCGAGCTGGTCGAATCGGTCGCCGAGGCGGTCCGTTCCGGCCACCGGGCGGTGATCCCGGTGCTTCCCGTGGTCGACACGATCAAGGAGGTCGACGCCGGCGAGCGGGTGCTCGGCACCGTGGACCGGGGTGCCCTCCGGGCGGTGCAGACCCCACAGGGTTTCCGGCGGTCGGTGCTGGCTGCCGCGCACGAGGCGGCCGGGGATTCGTTGACCGACGACGCCGGCCTGGTCGAGAAGCAGGGCCTGCCGGTGGTCTGCGTACCCGGGTCGGAGCTGGCTCTCAAGATCACCAGACCGTTCGACCTGGCTCTCGCCGAGCACCTGCTGGCGGCCGGGGTCTGACGCGTACCCTCGGCTCATGATCGTTCCTCGGGTGGCCATCGGCACCGACGTGCACGCCTTCGCGGCCGGGCGGCCCTGCTGGCTGGCCGGCCTGCACTGGCCGGGCCAGGACGGCCTGGCTGGGCACTCGGACGCCGACGTGGTGGCGCACGCGGCCTGCAACGCCCTGCTCTCCGCGGCCGGCCTCGGTGACCTGGGCGCGAACTTCGGGGTGGACCAGCCGGAGTGGGCCGGCGCCTCGGGGGTCGCGCTGCTCACCGAGAGTGCCCGGCGGGTCCGGGCGGCCGGCTTCCGGATCGGCAACGTGTCGGTCCAGGTGATCGGCAACCGTCCCAAGATCGGCCCGCGCCGGGAGGAGGCGCAGCAGGTGCTCTCCGCGGCCGTGGGTGCCCCGGTGACGGTCTCCGCCGCCACCACCGACGGCCTCGGCTTCCCCGGCCGGGGGGAGGGGCTGACCGGCATCGCGGTGGCCCTGGTGTACGAGGCCCCGGCCGACTGAGCCGGCCGGGGCCCGCGCAGCGCGGCGACAGGCGCCGTCAGGACACCGCCGCGCAGAGGTCCTGCACGGTGCCGTGCCGCATGGTGAGCGTCTTCACCCCGGTGGAGCTGAACGTGAGGGTGTACTCACCGTCGATGATGTACAGCCCCTTCGGCAGGGAACCGGCGTTCTCCCGGAAACCGACCAGCACCGGGCCGGTCACGTTCCAGGTCATCGAGCCGTCGGTGCCGTACTCGATCAGGGAGCGACCGCTCGCGTCGGTGATGATGCTGGTCCCCGTCGCCAGATTGGTGAACCGGCCGATCAGGTCGCCGTCATAGAGCTCCCGCTCCGGCGAGCCGTCCGGATAGGTCGACAGGCTCAGTTTCCGCACCTCGTCCCGGATCAGCTCCATCCGTACCGGGAACTCGCAGCGTGCCCCGGCGGGCAGCTCGAACGGCGCCTGCGGCGCGGGCTCCCACGCCCCGGGGGCGATGTCGTCGCTCGCCGCGGACGCCGGCGCCGGAACGGCCGCGAGCAGTGCGGCCGCGACGGCCACCGCCGCACCGGCGCTCTTCATGAAACGCATGATCACTCCATCCGTGCTCTTCCTGGTCGGACGGCCCAGCGTCACCGGGCCCGCTCACCATCCGCTCACCGCCCGACCCGGCCCGACCGGCGCCAGGCCGTCGCCGGCGGATGGCCCCCGGCCGGCCGACACACCACCGGCTCACCGGAGCGACAACCCCGGACCGGGGCCAGGCGGTTTCAGGTGGCATGGATTTCCGCCTGCTCGGACCGTTCGAGGCCCGTCACGACGGTCGGCCCGTCGAGGTCGGCAGCCGGCGTCAGGAGCGCTGCCTCCTCGGCGTGCTGCTGCTCGAACCCGGCCGGCTGGTCGGCACCGACCGGCTGATCGATCTGCTGTGGCACGGCTCGCCACCGCCCTCGGCCCGGGGCGCCGTGCACACGTACATCGGGCGGCTGCGGGCGTCGCTGGCCCCGTACGGGGTGCGGATCAGCACCCGCGGCGAGGGCTACCTGGTCGAGGCCGACGGGCACCAGGTCGACGTGGGGGACTTCGCCGGCCTGATCCGGCGGGCCGGCGAGGTGGGCGATCCCGCCGAGCGGGTCCGCCTGCTCGACCGGGCGCTGGCCCTCTGGCGGGGGCCGCTGCTCGCCGACACCGCCGACGACGAGCTACGGGAGCGGCTTGCCGGGCCGATCGAGGAACTGCGCCTGGTCGGCGTCGAGCTGCGGGCCGAGGCGCGGCTGACGCTGGGTCAGCCGCGTCGCGCGATCGGCGAGCTGGCACCGCTGGTGGCCCGCCACCCGACCCGGGAGCAACTGGTCGCCACCCTGATGACCGCCCTGTACCGGGGGGACCGGCGGGCCGACGCCCTGCGGCTCTACCGGACCACCCGGGATCTCCTGGTGGCGGACCTCGGCGTCGAGCCGGGGTCGCGGCTGCGCGAGGTGCACCGCCGGATCCTCGACGGTGACGACCGGCTGGACCGCCCCGGCCGGCCGATGTTCGAGGTACGGGTCCGCGAGGAGAGCCTGCCGTGGAGCGTCGGCGGACATCCGGCGCTCGACTTCTGCAACACCTTCGCCGGCTGGGGTCACGAGCCCGAGCCGCCCCGGGGCGAGTGGCTACGCGGCTACCGGACCCTCGCGGTGTGGAGCGGCCACGTCGGACTGACCGACGAGGTCTCGGTGAGCCGGCTGCTCCACCTCGCCCGGCGCGACCCCGCCGCGGCCGACGGCGTGCTCGCCGAGACCCGGGCGCTCCGCGCTGCGCTGTACGCCTGCCTGGTCGACCCGGAGAACCGGCCGGCCTTCGACACGGTCGCCCGGTACGCCGAGGCGGCCGCCGGGACGATGGTGTTCCGGCGCGAGGCCGACGGCCGGGGCCGCTGGTGGCCGGAGCTGTATGCCGGGCTCCGGCTGCCCCTGCACGCCGCCGCGTGGAGCGCCGCGCAGCTGCTCGCCGACCCGCGCCGGCTCACCGTCCGGGCCTGCCCCGACGAGCGCTGCGGCTGGCTCTTCCTCGACGAGACCGGCCTGCGCCGCTGGTGCAGCCTCGGCACCTGCGGCGGCCGGGCCACCGGGCTGCCCTGCCGCAGCGCCTGAGGCCGGGGCCCCGGTCGACCACACCGGGTGCGCTGGTCGGCGGGGTGGCGCGCGGAGGGCTACGCTCGCCGGGATGTCGAGTGACGCCGCCCCCGACCAGTCCGCCGCCGACGGCTACCTCCAGCGCGCGCAGCTCCTCGCCGAGCTGGGCCGGTACGACGAGGCCGTCGGCGAACTCAGCTCGCTGATCGCCACCGAGCCCGGCCACGCCGAGGCGTTGACCATGCTGGCCCGGATGCACCTGGCCACGGACCGGTCCACCGAGGCGCTCGACGCCGCCGTGGCGGCCGTGGCGGCCGCGCCGGCCGCCGTACCGCCGCTGGTGGCGCGCGGGTTCGCGCTGGTGGACCTGGGCCGGTGGAAGGCCGCCGCGAGCACCGCGGACGAGATCCTGGCGCTCGGACCGACCGACGCGTACGCCCAGCGCAGCGCCGCCGCGATCCTGTCCGGCTCGCGGAACGGGCAGCAGGCGCTGAACGCCGCGTGGCGGGGCGTCGAGCTGGCGCCGGAGGAGCCGCAGGCGCACCTGGTGCTCGGCCTGGTCTCCGCCCGGCTGGAGCTCTACGACCTGGCCGAGCGGGCGTACCGGGAGGCGCTGCGGCTGGACCCGCAGCTGGCCGAGGCGCGGCACGACATGGGCGTGATCCGGCTGGAGCAGCGGCGCTACGCGGAGGCGCTGGAGCACCTGACCGAGGCGGCCGCGATGGACCCGGCGCGCGGCGACGCGGGCCGGACCATCGCCGACGGGATCCGGCGGCTGGTCATCTACGGCGCCGGCTGGTCCCTGGTGGCCGCGGTGCTGGTCGCCTTCCTGGCCCCGGCCGCGCCCGGGTCGTCCCGGGTCGTGGCGGCGGTGGCGGCGCTCGGCGGGGCGCTGCTGGTCTGGCGGTACGCGGCCCGGATGCCCGGCCTGCTGGGGACGATCCTCCCCGGGTTGCTCCGCGCCGACTGCGGCCTGGCCCTGGCGGTGTACGCGGTGGCCGGGGCGCCCGTGCTGCTGGTCCTCTACGCGCTGCTCGGCGGGCCGTGGCCGCTGGTGGCCTCGATCACGGTGGCGATGATCGCCGAGTTCGCGGTGCTCGCCCGGCGCTGAGGTTATTCCCCGTCCCGCCGGTGACCCTGGCTACGTGTGGGTGGGGGTGGGCGCGGGGTAGCAGGAGCGGGAGCGAAGGCTTTCCCTGTGCCGGTGCGGCCGTCCGAAGGTGGCGGCCCGCGAGCCGGCCTCCCCGACGTCTGCAGGAAGCGGAGAAAAGTGCTCACCGTCAACGCCTACGCGGCGACGTCCGCGACCGGGCCCCTCACCCCGACCACCATCGAGCGGCGCGACCTCGGGCCGCACGACGTGCTCATCGACATCAGGTTCTCCGGCATCTGCCACTCCGACATCCACACCGCCCGCAGCGAGTGGGGTCCCACCACGTACCCGATCGTGGTCGGCCACGAGATCGCCGGCGTGGTACGGGAGGTCGGCGCCGAGGTGACGAAGTTCGCCGTCGGCGACCGGGTGGGCGTCGGCTGCATGGTCGACTCCTGCCGGGAGTGCGACAACTGCCGCAAGGGTCTGGAGCAGTACTGCCTGAAGGGCAACATCCAGACGTACGGCGGGACCGGCCGGGACGGGCAGCCCACCCAGGGCGGCTACGCGCAGGCCATCGTGGTGACCGAGGACTTCGTGCTGCGCATCCCGGACGGCATCGAACTGGACGCCGCAGCGCCGCTGCTCTGCGCGGGCATCACCACCTACTCGCCGCTGCGGCACTGGGGTGCCGGCCCGGGCACCCGGGTGGCCGTCATCGGCCTCGGCGGCCTGGGCCACATGGCGGTCAAGCTGGCCCACGCCATGGGCGCCGAGGTCACCGTGCTCTCCCAGTCGCTGAAGAAGCGGGAGGACGGGCTGCGGCTCGGGGCCGACCACTATCACGCCACCTCGGACGAGGCGACCTTCACCGAGCTGGCCGGCTCGTTCGACCTGATCGTCAACACGGTCAGCGCGAAGATCGACCTCGACGCGTACCTGCGGCTGCTGGCCGTGGACGGGACGCTGGTCAACGTGGGCGCGCCGGAGGACCCGCTCTCCGTGCACGCGTTCTCGCTGATCCCGGCCCGCCGGTCGTTCGCCGGCTCGATGATCGGCGGCATCGCCGAGACGCAGGAGATGCTCGACTTCTGTGCCGCGCACGGGCTGGGCGCCGAGATCGAGGTCATCCCGGCCGAGAAGATCAACGAGGCGTACGAGCGGGTGCTCGCCTCCGACGTGCGCTACCGCTTCGTCATCGACGCCTCGACGTTCTGATCCGTCGCGAGGAACGGGGGCCGGGTCCGGTGGACCCGGCCCCGTTCGCGTCAGCCGCGCCGCGCCCAGGTCCAGGCGTACGCGTCGTCCTCGCAGCCGTTCGCCGCGTCGCAGAGGTCCAGCGGGCGGAACGTGTCCACCATGACCGCCAGCTCGTCGAAGAAGTCCACCCCGATCGAGCGCTCGGCCGCCCCCGGCTGCGGGCCGTGGGTGAAGCCGGACGGATGCAGCGAGATCGAGCCCTGCTCGATGCCGGAGCCGCGCCGGGCCTCGTAGTTGCCGCCGGTGTAGAAGAGCATCTCGTCGGAGTCGACGTTGTGGTGGTTGTACGGCACCGGGATGGCGTCCGGGTGGTAGTCCACCTTGCGCGGCAC
The DNA here is from genome assembly GCF_053605645.1 of Micromonospora sp. NPDC003776. Classification (NCBI taxonomy): domain Bacteria; kingdom Bacillati; phylum Actinomycetota; class Actinomycetes; order Micromonosporales; family Micromonosporaceae; genus Micromonospora; species Micromonospora sp. NPDC003776. Next base: position 3,060 of record NZ_JBSGJR010000273.1, on the reverse strand, counting down.
GAACGAGCAGATCACGAAGTTCGGGCCCTGGAAGGTCTGGTGCACCGGCGGCGGCTGGTGGACCCGGCCGGTGATCGGCTCGAAGTCGTGGATGGAGAACGCCCACGGGTAGAGGTGCCCGTCCCAGCCGACCACGTCGAACGGGTGGTTCGCGTAGACGTACCGGGTCCAGCCGCGCCGGTGCCGGACCAGCACCTCCACGTCGGTCTCGTCGACCAGCAGCGGCGTGTCCGGTCCCCGGACGTCCCGCTCGCAGTACGGCGAGTGCTCCAGGAACTGGCCGCGTACCGAGAGGTAGCGCTTGGGCGGGCCGACGTGCCCGGCCGCCTCGATGGCGAGCAGCCGGGCCGGCTCGTCGCCGGTCGGCACGAGGCGGTGGATGGTCGAGGTCGGGATGATCACGTAGTCGCCGGCCACCGCCTCCAGCACACCGAACGTCGACTCGACGCGCAGCGACCCGGCCTCCAGGTAGAGGCAGTGGTCGCCGGTGGCGTCCCGGAACAGCGGCGACGGGCGGTCGGCCGCCACGTACGCGATCCGGACGTCGTCGTTGGCCAGCAGGTACTGCCGGCCCAGCACCGGGTCCGCCCCGGTCCCGTCGAGCTTGTGGGTGCGCAGGTGGCGCGGCTTCAGCGGCAGGTTCGGCACCCGGGTGAAGGCGGGCGGGGTGAACTCCTCGGCGGCCACGATCGCGGTCGGCGCGTGCCGGTGGTAGAGCAGCGACGAGTCGGAGGAGAAGCCCTCCTGGCCGACCAGCTCCTCCGCGTACAGGCTGCCGTCCGGCTGGCGGAACTGGGTGTGGCGCTTGCGGGGCACCTCACCGATCCTGCGGTAGTAGGGCATCTCGCCTCCCGATATGTCCCGTTCTCCGGCCGGTGACGTCCGGTAATCGGACGCTGTTGTCCGTTCCTCGTAGCGTCCCGTAGATTCTTGTCTCGTGTCAACGCAGGTGACCCGTCTCTTCGCCGGTCTGGTCGACGACGCGGCCGTCTTCCCGCCCGGCAGCGCGTCGCTGCCGGACGCGGTGGCCGCCCACCACCGGCACCGCGCCGCCTGGTACGCCGACATGGTCGGCCCGCTGCTGCTGCCCGCCTCGACGCTGCCCGACCTGCCCGGCCTGCTCGCCCCGGCGACGGCCCTGGCCATCGGCGTGATCGGAGACGTGCCCGTCGGCCGGTTGGACGCGGCCCTCGCCGAGGCGGACCCCCGACTCGCGGTGCGCCAGGTCGAGGCGGCGGTCGCCAAGCGCGGCGAGGACCCCCAGCCCGGCCTCGCCGACCTGGTCAAGCTCGCCGAGCGGCTGGCCGGCACCACCGTCTACGCCGAGATCCCGCTGACCTTCGGGCTGATGGGCGCGCTGGACACCGTCGCGGAGGCGCGGGCCGGCGGGCTGCCGGTCGCGGCCAAGTTCCGCACCGGCGGGCTGGCCGCCGAACTCTTCCCGACCCCGGTCGAGCTGGCCGCGGTGATCTGCGCCTGCCGGGACCGGGAACTGCCGTTCAAGCTGACCGCCGGGCTGCACCACGCGATCCGGCACCGCGACCCGGAGACCGGCTTCACCCACCACGGCTTCGTGAACGTGCTCGCCGCGACCCTGGCCGCCGTCGAGGGCGCCGAGGTGGACGGCGTCGCCGAGCTGCTCGCCGCCACCGACCCGGTACGCGTGGTCGAGCGGGTCCGGGCGCACCGGGACGCCGACCGCCCGCTCTGGGTGGGGTACGGCTCGTGCAGCATCGAGGAACCACTGACCGATCTGATCCGGCTGGGGCTGGTGAACGGGGGTTTTGAGGAATGACCTGGGTGACCGGGGCCGACGGTTCGCCGTACGGCGTGACCAACCTGCCGTACGGGGTGTTCCGGCACGGCGACCGCGCGCCGCGGGTCGGCGTACGCATCGGCGACTTCGTGCTCGACCTGGCCGGCGCGGAGGAGGCCGGCCTGGTGCTGGCCGCCGGGGCGCTGGGCCGCCCCACCCTGAACGCCTTCATGGCGCTCGGCCGTCCGCAGTGGACCGCAGTCCGGCAGCGGATCGCCGAGCTGCTCACCGACCCGGCGCACCAGGCGGCGGTCGAGCCGCTCCTCGTGCCGCTGCGCGAGGTGGAGCTGCTGCTGCCGTTCGAGGTGGCCGACTACGTCGACTTCTACTCCTCCGAGCACCACTCGTCGAACGTCGGGCAGATCTTCCGCCCCGGCCAGCCACCGCTGCTGCCCAACTGGAAGCACCTGCCGGTCGGCTACCACGGTCGGGCCGGCACGGTGGTGGTCTCCGGCACCCCGGTGGTCCGCCCCACCGGCCAGCGGGCCACCGCGCAGGGCCCCACCACCGGCGCCTCCGTACGCCTGGACATCGAGGCCGAGGTCGGCTTCGTGGTCGGGGTGCCGAGCCGACTGGGTGACCGGGTGGCGGTGGACGACTTCGCCGACCACGTCTTCGGCGTGGTGCTGGTCAACGACTGGTCCGCCCGGGACATCCAGGCCTGGGAGTACCAGCCGCTCGGGCCGTTCCTGGGCAAGTCCTTCGCCACCTCCGTCTCGGCCTGGGTCACCCCGCTGGACGCCCTCGCGGACGCGTTCGTGCCCGCCCCGGACCAGGACCCGCCGGTGCAGGACTACCTCCGCGACACCCCCCACCTGGGGCTGGACCTCTCGCTGTCGGTGGAGTGGAACGGCGAGCGGGTGGCCGAGCCGCCCTTCGCCACCATGTACTGGACCCCGGCCCAGCAGCTCGCCCACCTCACGGTCAACGGGGCGTCGCTGCGTACCGGCGACCTCTACGCCTCCGGCACGGTCTCCGGCCCGGAGCGCGGCCAGGTCGGCTCGTTCCTGGAGCTGACCTGGGGCGGCGCCGAGCCGGTCAAGTTCGCCGACGGGGGCACCCGGACCTTCCTGGAGGACGGCGACACCGTCACCCTCACCGCCACCGCCCCCGGCCCGGACGGCACCACGATCGCCCTCGGCGAGGTGACCGGGACGGTCCTCCCGGCCCGCTGACGTCGGCCCTCCGCCGCCCCGTGGCCGGGGGGCCCCCCCGTGGCTCCCGGCCCGGCGGGGTTCCCCGGG
>NZ_JBSGJR010000272.1:0-8794 GCF_053605645.1 Micromonospora sp. NPDC003776 | reverse complement strand
CCTCGATGGTCGCGGTCTCCGACCTGGCCAGTGGCAACTATGTGATCTACCGGCGGGTGCTGGCGGGCGCGTTCATCGCCACCGTCCCCCTGCTGGTCATGCTGTTCATCGGTGGACGCCAGATCGTCCGCGGAATCATGGAAGGCGCGGTGAAGTCGTGAGTCAGCGAGCGCTGCACGAGGGTTGGGTGCTGCGGGCCGTACCGGGTCCGCAGGTGCCACCGGAGATCGCCGACCGGGCGGTCCCGGCCACCGTGCCCGGCTGCGTGCACACCGACCTGCTGGCCGCCGGCCTCATTCCCGATCCCTATCTCGACGACAACGAGAACCGGCTCACCTGGATCGGGCGCACCGACTGGGTCTACGAGACCACCTTCGCCTGGCAGCCGGGCGACGACGACCGGGTGGACCTGGTCTGCGCCGGCCTGGACACGGTCGCCACGGTCACCCTCAACGGCGTCGAGGTGGGCCGCACCGAGAACCAGCACCGCGGCTACCGGTTCGACGTGGGGTCACTGCTGCGGCCCGGCGACAACACCCTCACCGTCCGCTTCGCCTCGGCGTACCGCTACGCCGAGGCGCACCGGGACCGGCTCGGTGACCGGCCCAACGCGTACCCGGAGCCGTTCCACTTCATCCGCAAGACCGCCTGCAACTTCGGCTGGGACTGGGGACCGGCGGTGGTCACCGCCGGCATCTGGCAGCCGATCGGGCTGCACGCCTGGTCGACCGCCCGGCTGGCCGGCGTCCGTCCGCTGGTCTCGGTCGAGGGCGACACCGGCCGGGTGGAGCTGCACGTCGAGGTCGAGCGGGTGACCGCGGAGCCGCTGACCGTGCACGCCACCGTGGCCGGCGCGGCCGTCGAGGTCACCGTGCCGGCGGGGGAGCGCACGGCCGTGGCGACGCTCACCGTCCGCGACCCCGCGCTGTGGTGGCCCGTCGGGTACGGCGAGCAGCCGTTGCACGACCTCGAGGTGACACTCCGCGCCGGGGACGGCCGGCCGCTGGACGGCTGGTCCCGCCGGATCGGCTTCCGGTCGGTCCGCCTGGACACCGCCGCCGACGCGCACGGCTCCACGTTCACCCTGCACGTCAACGACGTGCCGGTGTTCGTCAAGGGGGTCAACTGGATCCCCGACGACGCGTTCCCCAACCGGGTCACCCGGCCCCGGCTGGCCGAGCGGTTCGGCCAGGCGCTCGGCGCGAACGTCAACCTGCTCCGCGTCTGGGGCGGCGGCCGGTACGAGTCGGCGGACTTCTACGAGCTGGCCGACGAGCTCGGCCTGCTCGTGCAGCAGGACTTCCTCTTCGCCTGCGCCGCGTACCCGGAGGAGGAGCCGTTCCGCACCGAGGTCGAGGCGGAGGCCCGGGAACAGGTCACCCGGCTCGCCGGCCACCCGTCGCTGGTGCTCTGGACCGGCAACAACGAGAACATCTGGGGCTGGCACGACTGGGACTGGCAGGCGCCCCTCGCGGGCCGGACCTGGGGCCGGGGCTACTACCTGGAGCTGCTGCCGGCGATCGTCGCGGAGCTGGACCCGACCCGGCCGTACTGGCCGGGCAGCCCCTGGTCGGGCAGCGAGGAGATCCACCCCAACGACCCGGCGCACGGCACCATGCACATCTGGGACGTCTGGAACACCGACGACTACACCAGGTACCGGGATTACCTGCCCCGCTTCGTGGCCGAGTTCGGCTACCAGGCGCCCCCGGCGTACGCGACCCTGCGGCGGGCCCTCTCGGACGAACCGCTCGCCCACGACTCGCCGGGGATGGCCCACCACCAGAAGGCGATCGACGGCGACCGCAAACTCCAGCGCGGGCTCGACGCCCACCTGCCGGTCCCCGCCGACTTCGACGACTGGCACTACCTGACCCAGCTCAACCAGGCCCGGGCGATCCAGCTCGGCGTGGAGCACTTCCGCTCCCACCGGCCGGTCTGCGCCGGCACCATCGTCTGGCAGCTCAACGACTGCTGGCCGGTCACCTCCTGGTCGGCCGTGGACGGCGACGGCCGGCGCAAACCGCTCTGGTACGCGCTGCGCCGGGCGTACGCCGACCGGCTGCTCACCGTGCAGCCGCGGGACGGCGGGCTGGCGCTGGTGGCGGTCAACGAGACCGGCGAGGCGTGGCGGGCACCGGCCACGGTCACCCGGCTCACCCTGGCCGGGGAGCCGAGGGCGAAGACCTCGGTCGACCTCGACGTCCCCGCGTACTCCTCGGTGGTGCTGGCGCTGCCGGCGGAGCTGGCGCGGCCGGACGAGGCCCGGCGGGAGTTGCTGGTTGCGGAGGCCGGCGACAGCGCGGAGCGGGCGCTGTGGTTCTTCGCCGAGGACCGGGAGGTGGAGTGGCCGGCGGCCGAACTGGACGCGGCGGTCGAACCGGCCGGCGACGGCCAGCGGGTCCGGGTGAGGGCCCGGACGGTGCTGCGCGACCTGACCCTCTTCCCCGACCGGCTCGACCCGGCCGCCCAGGTCGACCAGGCGCTGGTCACCCTGCTGCCGGGGGAGTCCGTCACCTTCACCGTGCACGCCGACGCCCCGCTCGACCCGGCGGCCCTGACCCGCCGCCCGGTGCTGCGCTGGGTCAACGACATCTGAAAGGAAGGGCCCCTTTTTAGCGCCTGGTGCGGGTGAAGGGGCCCCTCCTCACATCTCACCGAGAGGGTCTCGAACGTCGCCGACCTGACGGTCACCGTCAAACCGGCCCCGGGCGACCCGATCCGGATCGCCTCCTGGGAGACCGGGGTCGAGGGCTGGGCGCCCGGAAGCTGGCAGGCCGACGCCGGCTCGGTCGCGCAGACCGCGGACTTCCACACCGACGGCAGCTACGGCCTGGCGGTGACGGCCACCGGCGACGGCTGGTTCGGGGTGACCCTGCCCGCCCCGGTCGACCTGTCCGCCAAGGCGACCCTCCGGTACGACCTGCGCACCTCGGCCACGGCCGGCACCTCGACGGCCATCGCCCTGCAGACCGGGTCCGGGTACGCCTGGTGCCAGTCGGCCTTCGGTCGGGTCGGCCCGGGCACCCAGCACCACGGTCGAGGTGGACCTGCCCAACCAGATGTCCTGCGACACGGCGGCCGTGGCCGACGTCCGCGGGGTGCTCATCTGGGTCAGCCCCGGCACCCACGACCTGGACAGCCTCCGCGCCGAATAGCCGACCCCCTCGCGGATCTTGGACGGTTGCCGTTCGCCGCGAACGGCAACCGTCCAAGATCCCAATGTGCCGAGTTGAAGAATTTCGCAAGTGGTAAAGTTTTCAGGGAGGGCAGGGTCGGGGAGGGTTTCGGTGTCGGTGCCGCTGTATCAGGCGAAGGCGGAGTTGTTCCGCACCCTCGGGCACCCGGTGCGCATCCGGGTGCTCGAACTGCTCCAGGACGGGCCCAAGCCGGTGCGCGACCTGCTGGCCGCCATCGACGTGGAGGCGTCCAACCTCTCCCAGCAGCTCGCCGTGCTCCGCCGGGCCGGCATGGTCACCTCCCACCGGGACGGCGCCCTGGTGATGTACGCGCTCAGCACCCCGGACGTCGCCGACCTCCTCGCCGCCGGCCGGCGCATCCTCGGCGCGGTGCTCACCGACCGGGACGCCCTCCTCGACGAGCTGCGCGCCTCCGGAACCGACCGGTGAGCACCGACACGACCAGGCGTGCTCCCAGGGCCGGCGCGACGATGCCGGCCGCGATCCGGGCGCGGATCCTCGGCCTGCTGCCCGGCCCGGCCGACTGGGCGGCCGTGCGCCGCTCACCCCGGCGCGACCTGCTCGCCGGCCTCACCGTCGCCGTGGTGGCGCTGCCCCTCGCGCTCGCCTTCGGCGTCACCTCCGGGCTCGGCGCCGAGGCCGGACTGGTCACCGCCGTCGTCGCCGGTGCCGTGGCGGCGATCTTCGGCGGCTCAAACCTCCAGGTCTCCGGGCCCACCGGGGCGATGACCGTGGTGCTGGTGCCGGTGGTGCAGCGCTTCGGCGCCGAGGGCGTGCTGCTGGTCGGCGCCCTGGCCGGGCTGATCCTGGTCGCCCTCGCCCTGGCCCGCCTCGGCCGGTACGTCCGCTACCTGCCGACCCCGGTGATCGAGGGCTTCACCGCCGGCATCGCCGTGGTCATCGCCCTGCAACAGGTGCCGGCGGCGCTCGGCGTCACCGACGCCCGGGGCGAGAAGGTCTGGGCGGTCGCCGCGGACGCGGTCGCCCGGTTCGCCGTGCACCCCCGGCCCGCGGCCGTCGCGATGGCGCTCGGCGTGGCGGCGCTCATGCTGCTCGGCGCCCGGTGGCGGCCCGGCGTGCCGTTCTCCCTGGTCGGCGTCGTCGCCGCCACGGTCCTGGCCGAGCTGATCCCGGTCGACCTGGTCCGGATCGGCACCCTGCCGCAGGCGCTGCCCGCGCCGTCGCTCGCCTTCCTCGACCTCGGCGCGGTGGGCACGCTGCTGCCCAGCGCGCTCGCGGTCGCCGCCCTCGCGGCGCTGGAGAGCCTCCTCTCCGCGACCGTGGCGGACGGGATGACCGTCGGCCAGCGACACGACCCCGACCGCGAACTCTTCGGTCAGGGCCTGGCCAACCTGGCCTCCCCGCTCTTCGGCGGCATCCCCGCCACCGCCGCCATCGCCCGCACCGCCGTGAACGTCCGCGCCGGAGCGTCCTCCAAGCTCGCCGCACTCACCCACGCCATCGCCCTCGCCGCGATCGTGCTCGCCGCCGCCCCGCTGGTCGGCCGCATCCCGCTCGCCGCCCTGGCCGGGGTGCTGCTGGCCACCACCGTCCGGATGGTCGAGGCCGGCTCGCTCCGGGCGCTGCTGCGCGCCACCCGGGCCGACGCGCTGGTGCTGGTGCTGACCTTCGCGGTCACCGTGATCTGGGACCTGGTCACCGCGGTGGCGGTCGGGCTCGCCGTGGCGGTGGTGCTCGCCCTGCGCGCGGTGGCCCGCAGCGCCCGGCTGGAACAGGTCCCCCTCGACCAGGGCGAGCACAGCGCCGAGGAGCACGCGCTGCTCGCGGAGCACATCGTCGCGTACCGGCTGGACGGGCCGCTCTTCTTCGCCGCCGCGCACACCTTCCTGCTGGAACTGGCCGAGGTGGCCGACGTGCGGGTGGTGATCCTGCGGATGTCCCGCGTCTCCACCGTCGACGCCACCGGCGCGCAGGTCCTCGGCGACGCCATCGACCGGCTGCGCGGCCGGGGGATCGCCGTGCTGCTCTCCGGCATCACCCCCGGCCACGACCAGGTGCTCAGCGCCCTCGGCGTCGCCGACGGGCTGCGCCGGGAGGGCCTGGTCTTCCCGGACACCCCGGCCGCCATCCGGCACGCCCGGACCATCGCCCTCGCCGACGCTCCCGGCTAGCCCGGCAGCGCGCCCAGCCCGGCCAGCAGCTCCCACCGCTCGGCCCCGCTCAGCACCGCGTACGCGGGCTCGTCGCGGCGGTCGGTCTCGGCCTCGATCGCCGCCCGCTCGGGCCCGTCGGGCAGCGCCCTGATCTCGTCGGCGGTCAGTCCGGCGGCCCGCCAGGCCGCCCGGTGCGCGTCGGCGCGGTGGTGGCGCAACGAACCGAGCCGGGTGACCAGCAGCATCGCCGGCGAGGCGTCCGCCGGCTCGTACGGCGGGGTCATCGCGCGGAAGGCCGGCCCGCCGGTGGCCAGGCCGTGCGCCAGCACCCGGCCGACCAGCTCGGCGAGGCGCGGCACCGACCCCAGACCGGGGAGCATGCTCGGCCCTGCGGCCCAGAGTTCCGCAGCTGTCTCGGCGGTCGCCCGCTGTGCGAACAGTGCCAGTTCCCGGCCCAGTTCGGTGAGGTGCCAGGTGCCCTCGGCGTCCACCGTGGCCACGCCCTGCGCCAACTCGGCGTCCATGCCGCCGGCGGTGTAGATCATCGCGTCGGCGAGCGCCTCCGCCGGCACCGGCCGGGCCAGCACGCCCGAGAAGAGGCTGTTCTCGTAGCCGAAGTCGACGCCCCGCTCGGCGTAGAACTCCCTCATCCGGGGCACCGCGGCGAGGCGGGCGGTCCCGTACACCCGGTCGATCACCGGCCGGATCAGTCGCGCGTAGCTCGTCGTCTCCACGCCGCCGGACCCTACCGGCGGCGTGGAGACCCGTGGGGGCGCTACTCGGGCACCCGCCGGTAGGCACCGTCGCTGGCCGAGGTGGCCATCGAGGCGTACGCGCGCAGGGCGGCGGAGACCGGCCGCTGCCGGTCGGTGGGGGTGTACGGGCGGTCCCGCTTCTCCTCCTCCACCCGGCGCGCCTGGAGCACGTCGTCCGGCACGTTCAGCTGGATCGACCGGGCCGGGATGTCGATGACGATCTCGTCGCCCTCGCGGACCAGCGCGATCAGGCCGCCCGAGGCCGCCTCCGGGGAGACGTGCCCGATGGAGAGCCCGGAGGTGCCGCCGGAGAACCGGCCGTCGGTGAGCAGCGCGCAGGACCGGCCCAGCCCCCGGCCCTTGAGGAACGAGGTGGGGTAGAGCATCTCCTGCATGCCCGGGCCGCCCTTCGGGCCCTCGTACCGGATCACCACCACGTCCCCCGGCACGATCTCCTTGGCCAGGATCGCCGTCACCGCGTCGTCCTGCGACTCGTAGACCTTGGCCGGCCCGCGGAAGGTGAGGCACTCCTCGGGCACCCCGGCGGTCTTGACCACGCAGCCGTCCGGCGCCAGGTTGCCGTGCAGGATGGCCAGCCCGCCGTCGGCGCTGTACGCGTGCTCCCGGTCCCGCACGCAGCCGCCCGCCGCATCGGTGTCCAGCGACGACCAGCGGTTGGTGGTGGAGAACGGCTCGGTGGTACGCACCCCGCCGGGGGCGGCGTGGAACAGCTCGATCGCCTCGCGGGTCGCCGAGCCGCCACGGACGTCCCAGTCGGCCAGCCAGCGGGTCAGGTCGGGGGAGTGCACCGCGTGCACGTCCCGGTTGAGCAGGCCGGCGCGGTCGAGTTCGCCGAGGATGGCCGGGATGCCACCAGCCCGGTGCACGTCCTCCATGTGGTACTGCGGCGAGTTCGGCGCGACCTTGGCCAGGCACGGCACCCGGCGGGAGATCTCGTCGATGTCGGCCACCCCGAAGTCCAGCTCGGCCTCGCGGGCGGCGGCGAGCAAGTGCAGCACGGTGTTGGTCGAGCCGCCCATCGCCACGTCCAGCGCCACGGCGTTCTCGAAGGCGGCCCGGCCGGCGATCGCGCGGGGCAGCACGGAGGCGTCGTCCTGCTCGTACCAGCGCTTGGCGATCTCCACGACGGTGCGGCCGGCCTCGAGGAAGAGCGAGCGGCGCGCGGCGTGGGTGGCCAGGGTCGAGCCGTTGCCGGGCAGCGCCAGGCCGATCGCCTCGGTGAGGCAGTTCATCGAGTTGGCGGTGAACATGCCGGAGCAGGAGCCGCAGGTCGGGCAGGCGGAGCGCTCGATCTCGCCGAGCTGGTCGTCGGTGACCGCCTCGTTGGAGGAGGCGATCATGGCGTCGATCAGGTCGATCTTGGAGTGCACCACGCCCTCGATCGCCACCGTCTTGCCGGCCTCCATCGGGCCGCCGGAGACGAACACCGTCGGGATGTTCAGCCGCAGCGCGGCCAGCAGCATACCCGGGGTGATCTTGTCGCAGTTGGAGATGCAGACCAGGGCGTCCGCGCAGTGCGCGTTGACCATGTACTCCACCGCGTCGGCGATCAGCTCCCGGCTGGGCAGCGAGTAGAGCATGCCGCCGTGCCCCATCGCGATGCCGTCGTCGACTGCGATGGTGTTGAACTCCCGGCCCACCCCGCCGGCCTCGGCCACCGCGTCGGCGACCAGGCCGCCGAGGTCCTTGAGGTGTACGTGACCAGGGACGAACTGGGTGAAACTGTTAGCGATGGCGACGATGGGCTTGCCGAAGTCGTCGTCGGTCATCCCGGTGGCCCGCCACAGGGCCCGGGCGCCGGCCATCGTCCGACCGTGGGTGGAGGTCCTCGACCGCAGCTCAGGCATGCCTACCAGTCTGGCACCGCCGACGCGGCGCCCCCAGGGCATGCCGACCGTGTCCCAACAGTTGCGCACCCGGTGCCCCACGGAGTGCGCGCATCCGGCACAGTTGAGGTCGTGCACTTCCCCCCGGGCATGCTCGCGGTCGCGGTGCTGAGCGGGCTCGTCGCCGCCGGCGCGACCGCGTCGCTGGCCGCGTCCGCCCGCCGCCGGGGCGGCCCGCACCGCCCGGCGTACGCGCTGCTCGCAGCGGCCGCCGGCGGCGCGCTGCTCAGCCTGCTGGCCGGGCTCACCGGCGCGCTCTCCGTCGGCGACCACTGGGCGCACGAGCAGGGCCAGCGGACCGGCTGGGCGACCCTGGTCTCGGCGGGCACCACGATCAGCGGGGTGGCCGTCGGAGTCGCCCTGCTCCGGCTGCTCGGCGCCGCCGCCACCCGGGCCGCCACCGCCCGGTTGCTGCTCGACGGCCTGATCATGGCCAGTGCGCTCTGGTTCGTCGGCTGGGTGGTCTTCAGCGAGCCCACTCGGCTGCTCGGCGCGGTGACCCCGGTGGCCTGCGTACCGATCGTGCTGGCCACGGTCAGCGCCGCGCTCGCCGCCGGGCTCACCCTGATCATCGTGCTCCGGGCGGTGCCGCCGCGCAGCCGGCTCGCCCTGCTCGGCGCCGGCGTGATCGGCGTGACCGGGGGCGGCCTGGGGCTCTCCGCCGGCCTGTGCCAGGCCGGGCCGGGCATGGCGGCCACCGGCGCGGCGCTGCTCTCCGCCGGCCTGCTCGCCGTGGCCGTGGCCGTGCACCGGGTCGAGCTGCCCGGGCAGGGCGACGGCGACCGGGTGGGGGGGGGCGGCGCGGACGCGGTCGTGGC
>NZ_JBSGJR010000271.1:0-8806 GCF_053605645.1 Micromonospora sp. NPDC003776 | reverse complement strand
GGCGGGGACGCGGTGCAGGGGTGTAACTAAAGTGCGCGCGGTCGGTGACGGACCGCGCGCAGATTGTACGACTCGACGGGCTGGATCAGGAGCTGAGCTGCAGGCGCAGCCAGAGCCCGATCCCGACGATGCACGCGAACCAGACGATCCCGACCAGAATTGTGTACCGGTCGAGGTTCTTCTCGGCCACCGACGAGCCGGCCAGGCTGGAGCTGACGCCGCCGCCGAACATGCTCGACAACCCGCCACCCTTACCTCGGTGCAGCAGGATCAGCAGGGTGAGCAGGATGCTCGTGATGATCAACAACACGATCAACGTGTACGCGAACGCGATCGGCATGGCGGGGGTCAGTCCTCTCGTAGCGATCAGCTGCCCGGGCTGGTCGGGCATCGTGGCACCGGCCAGCGGACGGGCAGCGTCAAGAATAGCGAGCGATCAGCGGGCGATGTGCTCCGGGAACCGGCAGATCTGCGCGAATTCCTCGGCGTCCAGGCTGGCGCCCCCGACCAGGGCCCCGTCCACGTCCGGCTGGGCCATGATCGCGGCGATGTTCGACGCCTTGACCGACCCGCCGTACAGGATCCGGACCTGCTGGGCGGTGTTCTCGTCGAAGGTCTCACCGAGCCGCTTGCGCACCTCGCCGCAGACCTCCTGCGCGTCCTCCGGGGTCGCCGTCTTGCCGGTGCCGATCGCCCAGACCGGCTCGTACGCCACGACGACCTTGGTGACCTGCTCCGCGGTGAGCCCCCGGAGCGCGCCGTCGAGCTGGTCGCAGCAGTGCGGCACGTGCCGGAGCTGCTCCCGGACGTCCAGACCCTCGCCGATGCACAGGATCGGCGTGAGCCCGTGGGACAGCGCGGCGTTCACCTTGTCGTTGACCAGCGCGTCGTCCTCGTGGTGGTACTGCCGCCGCTCGGAGTGGCCGACCACCACGTAGGTGCAGCCCAGCTTGGCGAGCATCGGCCCGGAGATGTCCCCGGTGTACGCGCCCGACGGGTACGGCGACAGGTCCTGCGCGCCGTAGCCGATCAGCAGCTTGTCGCCGTCCACCGCGGTCTGCACGGTACGCAGGTCGGTGAAGGGCGGCAGGATCACCGTCTCGACGTCGGTGAGCTGCTTCTCGGTGAGGCTCGCGGCCAGCTTCTGCACCAGCAGGTTGGCCTCGAGGTGGTTCAGGTTCATCTTCCAGTTGCCGGCCATCAGCGGCCGGCGGGTGGTGCTCGCCATTCAGCTCTCCAGGGCCGCGATGCCGGGGAGGGTCTTGCCCTCCAGGTATTCCAGGGAGGCGCCACCGCCGGTGGAGATGTGCCCGAACGACGACTCGTCCAGACCCAGCGCCCGCACCGCCGCGGCGGAGTCGCCGCCCCCGACCACGCTGAACGCGTCGGCCTTGGTGATCGCCTCGGCGACCCCGCGGGTGCCGTTGGCGAACGCGGCCATCTCGAACACACCCATCGGGCCGTTCCAGAAGATGGTCTTCGCCTGCGACAGGGCGGCCGCGAAGCCGGCCACCGTCTCCGGGCCGATGTCCAGGCCGAGCCGATGGCTCGGGATGCCGTCGGCCCGCACGACGTCGTGGTCGGCGTCGGGGGCGAAGGCGGTCGCGGCCACCACGTCGACCGGGAGCATGATCTTGCCCGGCTCGCGCTCCATCAGGTTGCGGCAGGTCTCGACCATCTCCTCCTCGAGCAGCGAGGTGCCCACCTCCAGGCCCTGGGCCTTGAGGAAGGTGAAGCACATCCCGCCGCCGATCAGCAGCCGGTCGACCGTGGGCAGCAGCGCCTCGATCACGGCCAGCTTGTCGGAGACCTTCGAGCCGCCCAGCACCACCACGTACGGCCGGTCCGGCTCGCCGGTCAGCTTGCTGAGCACCTCGACCTCGCGCAGCACCAGCCGCCCGGCGAAGTGCGGCAGCCGGGCCGGCACGTCGTGGACGCTGGCGTGCTTGCGGTGCACCGCGCCGAACGCGTCGTCGACGTACGCGTCGCCGAAGGCGGCCAGTTGGTCGGCGAAGGCGCCCCGCTCGGCGTCGTCCTTGCTCGTCTCGCCCTTGTTGAAGCGCAGGTTCTCCAGCAGGGCGACCTGGCCGTCGGCCAGGCCCTCCACGGTGGAGCGGGCGGAGTCGCCGACGGTGTCCTCGGCGAAGTGGACCGGGGCGCCCAGCAGCTCGCCCAGCCGGGCGGCGACCGGGCGGAGGCTGAACGCCGGGTCCGGCGCGCCCTTCGGGCGGCCCAGGTGTGAGCAGACGACCACCTTGGCGCCGGCCTCGACCAGCGCGCCGAGCGTGGGCAGGACGGCCCGGATCCGGCCGTCGTCGGTGATCTCACCGGTCTGCTTGTCGAGCGGGACGTTCAGGTCGGCGCGCACCAGCACGCGCCGACCCGACACCCCCTCGCCGAGCAGGTCGTCGAGGTTGCGGATGCTCACAGCGACGAACCCACCAGCTTGACCAGGTCGACCAGGCGGTTCGAGTAGCCCCACTCGTTGTCGTACCAGCCGACGACCTTGACCTGGTTGCCAATGACCTTGGTCAGCGGCGCGTCGAAGATGCAGGACGCCGGGTCGGTGACGATGTCCGCGGAGACGATCGGGTCCTCGTTGTAGCTGAGGATGCCCCGCAGCGGGCCCTCGGCGGCGGCCTTCAGCGCCGCGTTGACCTCGTCCACGGTGGTCTCCCGGCCGACCTCGACGGTCAGGTCGGTGGCCGAGCCGGTCGGGATCGGCACGCGCAGCGCGTAGCCGTCCAGCTTGCCCTTGAGCTCCGGCAGGACCAGGCCGATCGCCTTCGCGGCGCCGGTCGAGGTCGGCACGATGTTGAGCGCGGCGGCCCGGGCCCGACGCAGGTCCTTGTGCGGCGCGTCCTGCAGGTTCTGGTCCTGCGTGTACGCGTGGATGGTGGTCATCAGACCCTTGGTGATGCCGAACGTGTCCTGCAGGACCTTGGCCATCGGGGCCAGGCAGTTGGTGGTGCAGGACGCGTTCGAGATGATGTTGTGCTTGGCCGGGTCGTACTGGTCCTGGTTGACGCCCATGACCACGGTGACGTCCTCGTTCTTCGCCGGCGCGGAGATGATGACCTTCTTGGCCCCGCCGTCGATGTGCGCCTTCGCCTTGGTGGCGTCGGTGAAGAAACCGGTGGACTCGACGACGACGTCGACGCCCACCTCGCCCCACGGCAGCTTGCCGGGGTCCTTCTCCTCGAACACCTTGATGGCCTTGCCACCCACGGTGATCTCGTCGGCGCTGGCCTTCACCTCGTGCGGCAGGCGGCCCAGGATGCTGTCGTACTTGACAAGGTGGGCGAGCGTGGCGTTGTCGGTCAGGTCGTTGACCGCGACGACCTCGATGTCAGCGCCGGACGCCAGCACTGCCCGGAAGAAGTTACGGCCGATCCGGCCGAAGCCGTTGATGCCAACCCGGATGGTCACAGGTCCCATCTCCTCGCGTTCTGGTCCGCCGGCGTGAGACACCGGCCGGCGGAGATGTGTTCGCCGACCGTTGGAGCCGGCCGTTGACGGTTCATCTCGGCCACCCCGCCGCGGTCCTGGGGACCTGACCGCCCGAGGCGGTGAGTCACGGCGAGGAGTGCCTGTGCCGGCCCCCTTGCCGTACGCAGCGACCTTATCCGAGCGCGCGCCGCCGCGCTGCGGCGGGTGGAGATCAGCCGCGGCGCAACGCCTCACCGTCCTATCAGACCACGAGCATGTCGGGCGTGACGGCCGCTTCCGTATCCGGGATGCCCAGGTCGCGGGCCCGCTTGTCGGCCAGCGCGAGCAGCCGGCGGATGCGGCCGGCGATGGCGTCCTTGGTCAGCGGCGGGTCGGCGAGGGCGCCCAACTCCTCCAGGGAGGCCTGCCGGTGCTCCAGGCGCAGCCGACCGGCCGAGGTGAGGTGGTTGGGCGCGTCCTCGGCGAGGATCTCCAGCGCCCGGGTGACCCGGGCCGCGGCGGCCACCGCCGCCCGGGCCGAGCGGCGCAGGTTGGCGTCGTCGAAGTTGGCCAGCCGGTTGGCGGTCGCCCGGACCTCCCGGCGGACCCGCCGCTCCTCCCAGGCCAGCACGCTGGAGTGGGCGCCGATGCGGGTGAGCAGCGCGGCGATCGCGTCGCCGTCCTTGACCACCACCCGGTCCACCCCGCGCACCTCGCGGTTCTTGGCGGTGATGCCGATCCGGCGGGCCGCGCCGACCAGCGCGAGGGCCGACTCCGGACCCGGGCAGGTGATCTCCAACGCGCTCGAGCGGCCCGGCTCGGTGAGCGACCCGTGCGCCATGAACGCGCCCCGCCACGCGGAGACCGCGCAGCAGACGTTGGCCGCCACCACGTGCGGCGGCAGGCCGCGCACCGGGCGGCCCCGCACGTCCAGCAGGCCGGTCTGCCGCGCGAGGGCCTCGCCGTCCTTCACCACCCGGACGATGAAGTGGCTGCCCTTGCGCAGCCCGCCCGAGGCGAGCACGTGGATCTCACTCGGGTAGCCGTAGACCTCGGCGATCTCCCGGCGCAGCCGCCGGGCCACCGCCCCGGTGTCCAGCTCCGCCTCGACCACCACGCGGCCCGACACGATGTGCAGGCCGCCGGCGAACCGCAGCAGCGCGGCCATCTCCGCCCGCCGGCAGCAGGGCTTGGGCACGTCGACCCGACTCAGCTCGTCCTTGACCGCAGCCGTCATCGCCATAGTGCGCCCCCTCACGGACCGGTTCCGGCGTGTCGCCGGTGATTACGTACGTGTCTAACGATCGGCGCCCAGGACAGGCACCAGCGCGGCGCCCAGCGCGGCCGGATCATGACGGGGCGTGCCGTCCGGGACGGCGACGGGGGCGAGGACCAGCCGGGCACCCAGCGATTCTGCCGCACGTCCGACCGCCTCGGGGTCACCCACCGCCGTGGAATCAGCCAGCACCATGTCCACCTTCAGCTCGGGCAGATAGCGCCCGAGGGTGTCCAGATGGTCGGCGAGGGAGAGCCCGTGGGTCTCCTTCTCCGCCACCAGGTTGAGGGTCACCAACCGGCGCGCCGAGCTGGAGACGATCGCGTCGGCCAGCCCCGGCACCAGCAGGTGCGGCAGGACGCTGGTGTACCAGCTGCCCGGGCCGAAGATCAGCCAGTCCGCGTCGCGGACCGCGGTCAACGCCTCCGCGCAGGCCGCCGGCGCCGCCGGGGTGAGCCGCAGCGCCTCGACCCGCCCGGTGGTGACCGCCACCTGGTGCTGGCCGCGCAGCGTGCGTACCTCGTCGGGGGCTGCCGGGTCGGCGCCGCGCACCCGGGCCTCGATGCCGACCGGCTGCCGGGACATCGGCAGCACCCGGCCGACCGCGCCGAGCATCGCGCCGGCGTGGTCGAGCGCGGCCACCGGGTCGCCGAGCAGCTCCATCAGCCCGCAGATCAGCAGGTTGCCGACCGCGTGGCCGGCGAGCGAGTCGGCCGCGCCGCCGGCCACGTGGGCGAGGCCCGCGTCGAAGCGGTGCTGGAACAGCGCGGCGCTGCGCCGGGTGGCCGGGTGGTCACCGGCCAGGGCGACCAGCGCCTGCCGCAGGTCGCCCGGGGGCAGGCCGCCGCGCTCGGCGCGCAGCCGGCCGCTGGAGCCGCCGTCGTCGCCCACGGTGACCACCGCGGTGATGTCCAGGTCGAGTTCGGGTACGCAGCGCCGCAGCGCGCGCAGCGAGGCGGAGAGTCCGTGGCCGCCGCCGAAGGCGACCACCCTGATCGGCCTCATTCCCGCCCCAGGTCCCGGTGCTGGGCGTTGGCGGCGATGCCGGACCGGCGCAGCCGGGCGGCCAGCTCCTCGGCGATCGCGACGCTGCGGTGCTTGCCGCCGGTGCAGCCCACCGCGACGGTCAGGTAGCGCTTCCCCTCCCGCTCGAAGCCGGCGGTGGTGGCGTTGACCAGGTCCGCGTACCCGGCCACGAAGGCGTCCGCGCCCTCCTGGCCCAGCACGTACGCGCTGACCGCCTCCTCGCGCCCGGTGTGCTCGCGCAGCTCCGGCACCCAGTACGGGTTGGGCAGGAACCGGGCGTCCATCACGAAGTCGGCGTCCGGCGGGAGGCCGTACTTGAAGCCGAAGGAGAGCACGGTGATCCGCAGCCGGCGGGAGTCCTCCCCGCCGAAGAGCTCCTCGACCCGGCGGCGGAGCTGGTTGACGTTGAGGTGGCTGGTGTCGATGATCACGTCCGCCTGGTCGCGGGCCTCCTCCAGCAGCGCGCGCTCCACGGCGATGCCGTCGGCCAGCCGGCCGTCGCCCTGCAGCGGGTGGGAGCGGCGGACGCTCTCGAACCGGCGGATCAGCACGTCGTCGTCGGCGTCGACGAAGACCACCCGGGGCTGGAAGCCGCGCTCGCGCAGCTCCCGGATCGCCCCGGCCAGGTCGGTGGAGAAGGCGCGGGAGCGGACGTCCAGCACCATGGCCGTACGCCGGGCCGCGCCGCCGGCCTTGAAGGCCAGCTCGGCCATGTCGAGCAGGAGCGCCTGGGGCAGGTTGTCGACCACGTAGTAGCCGACGTTCTCCAACGCCCGGGCCACCGTGCTGCGGCCCCCGCCGGAGAGGCCGGTGACCACCACCAGGGTGGTCTCCGCCTCGGTCGGCGCCGGCTGTCCGAGGGCTGTCTCCGTACCGGTCGGCACCAGGTCGCCCGTCCGCGCCTCGCTCACCCCGTCACCCCCAAGCCGTGGCGCCGCGGCCGCCCCCGGCCGCGCATGGTCAGTCAGCGACTCTAACGGCTGCACACCCGTCCGGGATTCCACGGGTGACGACCCGAACAGGTACTTGTCCCTTTTGCCCGGGGTCCGAGCCCGGCCCCGGTCGTACTTCCGACGCCGCGTCGTCCGACCCGCACGCTTTTCGATCCGGGCGGCGACGCGTCCGTCGGGGAGCGGGCGGTGTCGGAGGACGCTCGTAGACTGCGCGGATGGTCTCCCCCACCGATGAGCGGACCGAGGACGCGCTGCGGGTGCTCAACCGGGTGTTCGGTTACGACGCCTTCCGCGGTTTCCAGCAGGAGGTCGTCGAGCACGTGGTGGCCGGCGGCGACGCGCTGGTGCTGATGCCGACCGGCGGCGGCAAGTCGCTCTGCTACCAGATCCCGGCGCTGGTCCGCGACGGTGTCGCGGTGGTCGTCTCGCCGCTGATCGCGCTGATGCAGGACCAGGTCGACGCGCTCACCGCCGTCGGCGTCCGGGCCGGCTTCCTCAACTCGACCCAGGACCTCACCGAGCGACGCCGGGTGGAGGCGGCGTTCCTCGCCGGCGAGCTGGACCTGCTCTACCTGGCGCCGGAGGCGCTCGCGGTCCGGTCCACCCTCGCCCTGCTGGAGCGGGGCCGGATCGCGCTCTTCGCGATCGACGAGGCGCACTGCGTGTCGCAGTGGGGGCACGACTTCCGCCCCGACTACCTCAACCTGTCGATGCTGCACGAGCGGTGGCCGGCGGTGCCCCGGATCGCGCTGACCGCCACGGCGACCCGGGCCACCCGCACCGAGATCGCCACCCGGCTGCGGCTCACCGACGCCCGGCACTTCGTGGCCAGCTTCGACCGGCCCAACATCCAGTACCGGATCGTGCCCAAGCGCGAGCCCCGCAAGCAACTGCTCGGCCTGCTGCGCGACGAGCACCCGGGCGACGCCGGGATCGTCTACTGCCTCTCCCGCGCCTCGGTGGAGAAGACCGCCGAGTTCCTGGTGCAGAACGGCGTCCCGGCGCTGCCGTACCACGCCGGTCTGGACGCGGCGACCCGCGCGGCCAACCAGCAACGCTTCCTCCGCGAGGACGGGCTGGTCATGGTCGCCACCATCGCCTTCGGCATGGGCATCGACAAGCCGGACGTGCGCTTCGTCGCCCACCTCGACCTGCCCAAGTCGGTGGAGGGCTATTACCAGGAGACCGGCCGCGCCGGGCGGGACGGGCTGCCGTCGACCGCCTGGCTCGCGTACGGGCTCCAGGACGTGGTGCAGCAGCGCAAGATGATCGAGACGTCCGAGGGCGACCTGGCGCACCGGCGTAACCTCGCCGCCCACCTGGACGCGATGCTCGCCCTCTGCGAGACGGTCCGCTGCCGGCGCGCCCAGCTGCTCGAATACTTCGGCGAGACCGCGACCGGCGGGTGCGGCAACTGCGACACCTGCCTGGAGCCGCCGGAGTCCTGGGACGGCACCGTCGCCGCGCAGAAGCTGCTCTCCACCGTCTACCGGCTCGACCGGGAGCGCAACCAGCGGTTCGGCGCCGGGCACAGCATCGACATCCTGCTCGGCAAGCGCACCGACAAGATCGACCAGTACGGCCACGACACGCTGACCACCTTCGGCATCGGCACCGAGCTGCGCGAGGCGGAGTGGCGGGGCGTGGTCCGGCAACTGCTCGCCGAGGGCCTGCTCGCGGTCGAGGGCGACTACGGCACGCTCGCGCTCACCGAGGCCAGCGCCGAGGTGCTGAGCCGCCGCCGTACGGTCACCCTGCGGCGCGAGCCGGAGCGGCCCGCGTCCGGCCGGTCGGCCAAGCCGCGGGGCGCGGCGACCGTGGTCGCCGACCTCGCCCCGGCCGCGGTGCCGGTCTTCGAGCGGCTGCGCGCCTGGCGGGCGGCCACCGCGAAGGAGCAGGGCGTGCCCGCGTACGTGATCTTCCACGACGCCACCCTGCGGCAGATCGCCGGCGAGGCACCGGCCTCCCTGGCCGAGCTGTCCCGGGTCAGCGGCGTCGGCGAGAACAAGCTCGCCAAGTACGGCGAGGCGATCCTCGGGGTGCTCGCCGAATCCTGAGAGATGCCGAAAGGGCCCGACCCCCGTGGGGGTCGGGCCCTTTCGCGTGTTGCTCGGATCGTCAG